>NZUJ01000119.1 GCA_002701295.1 Ponticaulis sp.
AAGCTTGTAAAAAATACGGTGCCTCGATTCCCAGTTCTGTTTGGCATCGTTTGGCAGGAGATGGAGCTTGGACGCCGCATGTGACATTGGGCAAGATCAGGGCGACACGTGCACAGGTTGGGAAGGCATCTTGCGACGGCTTGCGTGCTCTCGCTCGCTGCATGTGGCGGATCTGAACGGGAGAGAGAATTCCGTCCGCTCTCGCGAATTTCGCCCGCCCCTGAGCCTTCCTACGCTGTCACTGATGATGGCGCGCTCGATCTATCTGCAGCTGCGTCATCAGGTAATGCTAGTTCTACCGACAGCGTGCCTCAGCGCGCCGGTCGCTTCCTTGCCTATACTCACAACCGTACCATCAGCGTCCCAACGGACCGTCTTCGTGATCTGCTGGAAGCTCACATGACGCAATGCGAAGACGCAGGGCCTGAAAACTGCCTCGTCACCAATTCAAACGTGCGCGGCCTGGAAACTAACTATGCGTCAGGAAACCTCGCGTTAAAGGCATCACCGGACTGGGCGATTCCGTTTCTGGAAGGCCTACCGGAAAGCCTCGGTGAGTTCAATTCCAGCGTCTACGCGTCAAGCACATCAACGGTCGATCTGACCGCTCAGATCATCGATACAGATGCCCGTCTGGCGGCGCAAACCACACTACGCGACCGGCTGCAGCAGTTGTTGGAGAGCCGTGAGGGCGACCTTGGAGAACTGCTCTCCGTCGAACGGGAACTTGCGCGCGTTCAATCCGAACTCGACAGCTACGAGTCTCAACTCGCTAACCTCCGCCAGCGCGTTTCCATGTCCGATATCAACCTCTCCTACGAGGCGCGCGTGTCGCCGACCTCTCAATCTGTCTGGCGGCCCGTCACCGAAGCGTTCGGAGATTTCTTCCGGAATGTCGCATTTGCGCTGAGCTCCATCGTGACCATTCTGGCTTTTGTTCTGCCGTGGCTGCCTGTGATTGTCGGTCTGATCTGGCTCTTCATGTTCCTTTTCCGCAAAGCCTTCCGGAAGAAAAAGACACCAGAAGCACCTGCCACAACTGAAAAGGGCGACGCCTGAGCGCCGCCCCTGACCAAAATGAACACTGAGAGCGCTTAAGGGTAAGCGCTCTCGCCATGCGTGTTTGTATCAAGCCCCTGATCTTCAGTCTGCTCGTCCACGCGAAGGCTGCCCGTAAGTTTCACAACAAATAGAATTGCGAAGCTGGCAATGGCAGACCAGACGCACACGGCCACAACACCGGTCGCCTGCGCCATGAACGCACCCATTACGCTATCTTCGCCGAGACCCGGCGCAAGCGGCCCGAGCGCGGCAACAAACGGGATAATCAGAGTGCCAAGAATGCCGCCCACACCATGGACCGCGAACACATCGAGGCTGTCATCGAATTTGAGACGATTGCGGATCAGCACGACCGCGTAATAGCAGATGATCGCCGCGAGGAAGCCGATGATCAGAGCTCCAGCTGGTCCAACTGATCCTGCTGCCGGCGTGATCGTCGCGAGACCGGCAACCATACCCGTGCAAATGCCAACAAGCGTTGGCTTGCGGAACTGGATCCACTCAATCATCATCCAGACGAGCGATGCTGTGGCCGCGGAGATATGCGTCACAAGCATGGCTTGGGCTGCGCCGCCATTCGCGCCAAGCGCCGAGCCTGCGTTAAATCCGAACCAGCCGACCCAAAGCATAGACGAGCCAATCATCACCAGAATGGGTGCATGTGGAGGATGAATGTCATGTCCGAAGCTCTTACGCTTTCCGAGCATCGCAACGAACACGAGAGATGAGATGCCGGCTGTGGCGTGAACGACGAGGCCGCCCGCAAAATCACGAACGCCCATATCCGCAAGCCAGCCGCCGCCCCAAACCCAGTGACATACTGGTGCATAAACAACGAGAATCCAGATTGCAGAGAATTTCAGCACCGCATTGAAGCGGACGCGCTCAACAAAACTACCCACAATCAGCGCAGGCGTGATGATCGCAAACGTCATCTGGAACATAAAGAAGAGCGGTTCCGGTATCGTACCCGTCATGCTCTCGCCCGTGACACCGCTCAGCATGGCGCGGGAGAGACCACCCCACCACTGCCCTGCTCCATCGGTTGCGCCATTGCCATCTCCGAACGCGATGGAGTAACCGACGACAAGCCAGATCACGGACATGAGACAGGCGATCGCAAAGCAGTGCATCAGAACCGAGAGCACGTTGATTGATCGCACAAGGCCACCATAAAATAGCGCAAGGCCGGGCAGCGTCATGAAGAGCACTAAAGCTGTTGAAGTAAGTATCCAGGCTGTGTCGCCTGTATCGGCGTAAGCAGCGCCTGAAAATGCCGTGATAACGCCACACGCCAGCACAGCTCGCACTGCGTGACGCAGCGCAAGTCCGAAACGACCCATCGTTGAGCCTCCCCAATGTATCCGGGCCCGCCATTGAACCCGTTTTCGTATTTCAGGGTGACATCGGTACGATACAGAATTGCGCACACGCAAGCCAGTTGAGGCCTGTGCGGTAAAAAATTTCGTTTGAGATGGGATTTTCCCCCGACATTTGCGCCGGCGGCAAAATCAGACGGTCGGTGGCACCGGAATGAATCGGAGATCTACCTTGCGGCGCATAATCAATGGCTCACCAGAATCAGAGACAGCGCCTTCCTGCCCGCGCGCACTCATCTGAATGGTGTTCGCGACAACGCCATGCTCTTCCAGATAGGCCATCGCGTGCTCGGCCCGTTGTTCAGACAGATGATAATTGAAGTCCGCCTGACCCGATGAATCACTGAAGCCAACGACTTCGATCTGAGCGAGTTCGCAATGCTCTACACGGCTGACGGCCTGCTTCAGCAAGTCCTCTGCAAATTCGTTCAGCTCATACTGTGATGGTGCGAAGTAAACTGAAACTTCGACAGGTGCGCACGCCTTCTCCATGTCTTCACGTATGGATTGTTCCGCGAGACTATGTACTCCGAAGGTGGATGCTGCGATGGCCGCAGCGACTGTAAGTAAGCGTGCTGTCTGTTTCATTATTGCCTCCACCCCATTGGGCCGTACGGAATTAATGAATGAACAACCCGATTGTTCCGAGGCGCAAATGTGGCAATCTCGGGATAGTTATAAACAGCTGAATCGGCTCCAGAAAAAATTTCTGAAAAACAGTTGTCAGAAGCACTTGCCAGACCCGATCAAACTCGGTAAGACGCGCGCTCCTCACCAGTGCCGGCTTAGCTCAGTTGGTAGAGCAGTTGATTTGTAATCATAAGCTCTCTGCGCTAAACGGCTGTATTGTAAGGATAAAAAACAAAGAAACTGTGTAAGTGTGTAAGCTTTTGTGTAAGTTTTATCCACAAAAACATAATTTCTTGATTTAAGGCCCCTTGTTCGCTAAAGGTGCCGCTTTGGTAAAATGCCGCTATAGCTCAGTTGGTAGAGCAGTTGATTTGTAATCATCAGGTCCCGAGTTCGAATCTTGGTGGCGGCACCACCTTCCCTCTTGAAAAACATTGATATTTTGACCGCCCACACAACGGGCGCGGCATCCAGTTGGCCGCATTGTGAAAGCGATATCCTTACACAGTCAGTAAAATCACAAGGCAAATGACCCGCAACCGGAGGGCTGCGGGCCAGGATTCATCAGGCCGCATCGGCCAAGGATGCCGATTGTTGTTTCTGACGCTCAATCTCGTCGTAAGCGGCTTGAGAGAGCCTCGCCAGGCGTAGCAGCTCAGAGCCTGAGAAACTGAAAGCTTCACGCCACTCGTCGTTCTTGAGATAGCTCCGAGAAAAGGTCACGGAGTAATGGTCTTTTCCATTCTCAGTTTGGTTCTTCCAGATCGTCGCTGAGATGAGACCATCTTTGAGTTTGGTGATTGGTTGGTTGGACATGGTATTTTCCTTTCTGTTTGGCCGGTGAATTCCGAACCTTGAAAGGCGATCAACATGAAAGAAAAGTTGAGGCGTCATAGACGACACGGGTGATTCATCACCGGCGCGGGCTGTCTATTGACGGGGGCCTGCCATCAACTTCGGTCATGTAGCTCATTCAGATAGGTTTCGAAATTGTCCGAGCCAAACCTGAAAAGATCTCGTCCTCCAGACTTTTCGTCACTCAATAACTAGTCAGCTGAAATTGGCGAATTGCGCAGCTTGCTGAGATAGAACTTTTCAAAACCAAAGACCGCCGCCATGCCGACAATCGCAATGACGATGATCATAGGGTCGGCCTGCCATTTCAGCACTATGAAAGCAGACAGCGCGATCACATCCAGGCCAATGGCGACAAGAAGCACAATCGGTGAAGCCTCAACCTCTTTGCGGAGATACCGGAACACGCCCCAATGGATCATAATATCCATCACAAGGTAGAAAATCGCACCGAGTGAAGCGATACGGCTCAAATCAAAAAACACGGCAAGGAGCCCCGCAATTACTGCGGTATAAACGAGTAAGTGCTTCTGAATGGGACCTGGCATGCCGAAATGACTATGCGGGATCAGCTCCATATTCGTCAGCATGGTCANCATNCGNGATACAGCGAANAAGCTGGCNAACANCCCTGANGCNGTNGCNATCATNGCAATCGCAACGGTGAACCANANNCCGTAATTGCCCAGCGCAGGTTTNGCGGCCTCGGCTAATGCATAGTCTTTCGCTTCAACGATTTGCGAAACACTGAGTGTTGNCCCAACGGCGAGACACACGAGCAGATAGACAACCGTACAGATCGCCAATGAGATCATGATTGCTCGGCCAACATTCTTGTTCGGGTCTTTCACCTCGTCGCCGCTATTGGTGATGGTCGTGAAGCCTTTATAGGCGAGGATTGCAAGAGCGACCCCGGCAAGAAACCCGCCAGCAGATGTCTTGTCGGCCAGGCCATTCTCCATGGGCTGGAAACTGAAGCCACCAGCCCAGAGCGCGATCACGGCGAATACCAGAATGCCGCCAATTTTNAGAAATGCCGTCACCTTGGACACACTGCCAATAACATTGTTTCCGGCGATATTGACCAGAAAGGCCAGCAAGATCAGGCCGACCGCCAGAATGGGAACCCAAATTCCTCCTTCAATGCCAAATATCTGGAGCGTGTAGGTACCGAACGTCCGCGCCACGAGGCTTTCATTGATGATCATGGAAAAAGCCATGAGAAGCGCCGCACCGCCTGTGATCATTGACGGCCCGTAAGCCTTCTTCANAATCATGGCAATGCCGCCAGCGCTCGGAAACTTATTNGANACCTTGATGTAGGAATACGCACTAAAGGCACTGATTAACGCAGCGAGCAGGAAAGCAGCAGGATATAANTCACCGGCAAACTCTGCGACTTGTCCGGTGAGCGCAAATATGCCCGCGCCGATCATGACACCCGTGCCCATGGCCACAGTGCNCNCGAGAGTCAAAGACCCTTTTTTGTAGTCGTCATGCTGCATTCTTANNTCCAATCTGCGGAACCAGTTCTGATCCCGCGCTNATCGAGTTTTAAAGTTTCAGGGATCGCAGCCGCAACGCNTTGCCGATGACNGAGACTGAACTCANGCTCATNGCNGCGGCAGCGATCATGGGTGACAGNAGTAGCCCGAANATCGGGAACAATACTCCAGCCGCCACGGGGATGCCGAGTGTGTTGTAGCCAAACGCAAAGACCAGATTTTGGCGGATATTGCGCATGACAGCGCGAGACAACTCAAGTGCCTGAGCTACACCAGTCAGGTCTCCGCGAACCAAGGTGACCCCAGCACTCTCGATGGCAACATCGGTGCCCGTTCCCATGGCGATACCGATATTAGCCTGAGCAAGAGCAGGAGCATCATTGATGCCGTCTCCAGCCATAGCAACAATTGCACCGCTATCCTGGAATTCACTAACGATGCGGTGCTTATCTTCTGGCGAAACATCGGCCCGCACGTCGTCAATGCCAACTTTCTGGGCCACTGCCCTTGCCGTGGTTTCATTGTCGCCGGTCAGCATCACAATCTTCAACCCATCTGCTTTGAGCCGTGAAATCGCATCAATCGTTGTCGATTTGATCGGGTCTGCAACGCCAATAAACCCTGCAAACGCACCATCAATTGCAGACAGCATTACAGTCTGGCCATCCGCACGAAGAACGTCAGCTTCCCGGCCGATCTCTTCACTATATACGCCAAGCGTTCGCATAAGTTTCGCGTTGCCAATGGCGACTTTCCGTCCATCGACTTCTGCTTCAACACCTTCACCGGTTGTGGAGGAGAAATTCGAAGCGTCAGAAAGCTTCAGGCCACGTTCGCTTGCTGCGTTGACGATGGCTTGTGCGAGGGGGTGTTCGCTGGAGGTTTCTACGCTCGCAACGAGCTGGAGCAACGTGTCTTCCATCATGTCGTCGGATGGCTTGAGGCTTTGAAGCTTTGGTTTTCCTTCGGTAAGAGTGCCTGTTTTATCGACAATAAGTGTGTTGACCTTCTCAAAAGTCTCAAGAACCTCGGCGTTCTTAATGAGGACACCGAGCTGCGCACCTTTTCCGGTGCCCACCATAATCGACATCGGGGTGGCAAGACCAAGTGCACATGGACAGGCAATGATCAGGACCGCCACTGCGTTCACGATTGCAAACGCCATCGCGGGTTCAGGGCCAAAGATTGCCCAAACAATAAAGGTCAGAATAGCNGTCAGGATGACAGCNGGCACGAACCAGGATGACACAATATCGACCAGTTTCTGGATGGGNGCACGGCTCCGCTGAGCTTCAGAAACCATTCGCACGATTTGAGATAGCATGGTGTCTTCGCCGACTTTAGCGGCTTGAATGATCAGCATGCCCGTGCCGTTTACCGTTCCGGCTGTGACCTGACTTTCNGCGTGCTTTTCAACCGGCATTGGCTCTCCGGTGATCATGCTTTCGTCNACAGANGAACGGCCTTCCAGCACCNAGCCATCAACGGGAAGTTTTTCCCCCGGACGCACGCGAATCTTNTCGCCCTGTTTTAAAGNTTCGACTGGAACCTCTTTTTCTTCACCGTTCTCACNGATGAGGTTNGCNGTTGGCGGCGCGAGNTCAAGCAAGGCTCTGATCGCGCCCGATGTCTGAGACCTNGCACGGAGTTCGAGCACTTGTCCCAACANCACNAGCGCTGTGATCACTGCCGCTGCTTCGAAATAGACGGGAACATTTCCGCTATGATCACGGAAGGTTGGCGGAAAAATTTGAGGGAAGAATAGCGCGACGAGTGAATAANCAAACGCAACNGACACGCCGAGACCGATCAGAGTGAACATATTCAGATTGCCGCTGCGAACAGATTGCACCGCGCGGACCATGAAGGGATANCCNCCCCACAAGACGACCGGCGTCGCCAAGATAACCTGGANCCATTTATTCCAGTCGCCGGAGAAAACATGTCCGAAAGCTGGGATCATTTCCCCCATGGTAATGACGAGCAGTGGAAACGCGAGGAACGCGCTCACCCAGAACCGTCTGGTCATGTCTTTTAATTCACTGTCATCCTCAGGTGTGGCACTGAGCGTCTCGGGTTCGAGTGCCATGCCGCATATGGGACAACCCGAGTTCCGTACATCGCGGACTTGCGGGTGCATTGGGCAGGTCCAGACCGTGCCCGTATAACCGGATGGTACTTTATCATACTTGCCATTTGCGCCTGCGCTCTTCTGTTCAGGATCGGTGGAACAGCAAGAGTGGTCGTGGTGATGGTGATGCTCGTGATTGTGATGATCGGTCATGGTCGCCTCAAGTTTCTTAAAATACATATACCCCCTATAGGTATTTATTCAATACGTCGCACCTTGAACTTAAGTGATGGCTTTTCTACGAAATGCCACGAAATGGCAGAAACGATGATGATAAACGGGAGCCCGATCAGGAATAACGTCGGCGCATTCGTGAGAGAAAACGTGATTGCGAGGCTCTGCATGACCGGGAAATGCCAGATATAAATACCGTACGAGTAATCAGGAATTTTGGCGATCCGTGCGTTTGCTGACCGTACCAATCCGGCGCGCATCATGATCAATGCAATCGCGATGTTAGCGAATAGTTCGCCTAAGAACGACCACCCAAATACCGCGAACAAGACGACTGNACAGCCTAGGCTCCATAGAGGAGGATGTCTTAAAACCGGAAAATACCAGAGACACATACCCATCAGGAAAGTGCTCATGAAGCGAAGCAATGAAATTACTCCACCCGGAATGGACAGATTCTGTTGCTGCAGGACTGGGGTCGCCAGATACATTATCTGAACCAGCAAAAAAGCGATTAAAACGCTGCGCGCTGACCGAAGCACACCGACAAAGAATGCGGCACCGGCTAAAATATACGCAAGAACTTCATATCTGATAGTCCAGAGCGCGCCATTAAAGTGAGGGTCTGATGATGCGTGGAACACCCCTCCAGGCCTACCCAAAGGGTCACCCATCGCGAGCGTTTTTGCGACATAAGCCCAAGGCTCACTCTGCGTCAGGTAATCAAAGCCGGTCTTNTCACCGTAAACTGGTCCAAAGAACAGGATGAGNGCAATTAGAAGCACAATGAGTGCGGGCGCTATCCGCAACAACCGTGAGATAATGNATGGCAGAAGTTGGGGNCGTGTGTTCAGACTCTTNGATATCAGCAATCCCGACAGAATAAAAAANNCATTCACTGAGAGATAGCTCAGGGTCCACTCATGTATACGAGTTATTTCATAACCCGTCGTAATCATGAAGGCATGACCTATCACCACGCCAAATGCCAGAGCCCATCGGAGCAATGTGAAGTAATTTGCTCCAAAGAGCGGGTCCGTTTCCGGTCCCGCTCCCGTGGCCAGTGTCGTCGTCAATTTCACATGCCCATATGGGTGTGCAGATTGTGTTCGGACTC
>NZUJ01000120.1 GCA_002701295.1 Ponticaulis sp.
GCAACATCCTGATCTCTGCATCAAAGCTGATGAAAGAATGGCCGCAGTTCGCTGCGGCCATTTCTGTTAAATCAGACCAAGATCATGCTGGTGGCTGGGTGTCCTTGAAGGACTGACGACTCGCGAGCCGCTCATACCAGGCACTCAGCGCGGGATAACGCTGTGCCCAGTTCAGCTCACCCAGTCGAAAATCAAGATATCCAAGCGCGCAGACATACGTGATGTCACCAAGATCATAGCGGCTGACAGAGACATCGATTTGCATCTGCCCGAGAGACCTCTCAATCGCGTCATTCCAGCGTTTCAGCCAATGCGCAGAGGGCTCGGCATCTGGCCGTCGTGTTTCCATGACCGTCTGAAAGGCTGCGTCGAGCACGCCATCGCCCAACGCCTCGCGACGCCGGCACGACCAGTGGTCCGCACCGCCGTCGGGCAGAAACCCCTTCGACTCTGATAAATCGTGCAGATAAGCGCAGATCACCGGGCTGTCATATATCGCCTCACCCGCATCAGTGATCAGGCATGGTACCTTACTCAGCGGATTTCCGATCAGTTCTGCTGCCCCCTCTTCCATCGAGTTGGCGACAATTTCATCGACCATGCCCGTCAATCCGAGTTCGCGGATGATGACGCGGACTTTGCGGGCATACGGTGATGTGGGGGAATAATAGAGTTTCACGATGAGATCCTAAACCAATCCGAAGATACGTAGAGCCAGAAGACACTGGCACACGAATCCAGCCGCGAATGCGAGCGTTCTGAGTAAGGGTATGCCAAAAGCATAGATAACCGCGTGTAAAATTCGCGCGATCACGAAAACAGCACACGCTACTGCGGTCAATTCAGAGCCCAGATCAGCCAGATCAATCACGATCGCAAGCGGTGCAAACACAACCAGGTTTTCAATCGCGTTCCGATGAGCGTTCTGAAGGCGGAATGCCCATGCTGCTTTCGGATGCGTGTCGGGCTGCGGATTTTTAAGAGCAGACCAGACACCCATATCCACAAGTCTGTTCAAAATCACAGGTATCCAGATCACTCCTGTAAACGCCGCAACGAGTGCCACACTGTATAATTCCATCGTCATTTCTGCCTCCGCAACTTTACCTAAAAAGCTCTCAGACATTGGCCAATCGTCCAAAGTCCGGTAGCAACATACCAATAGTTACAGAATTGTACATACTAGTTGTTACAATCGGAGTTATAAGATGAGTAAACAGAAAATTCTGGACGCCGCGAAGTCACTGCTCTGGGATCGTGGTTATGAGGCGATGAGCCCTCGCGCAGTGATGGATGAAAGCGGTGCCGGGCAAGGCAGCCTCTACCATCATTTCGGTTCGAAAAAGGATCTCAGTCTTGAGGCGATTGAGAGTATCAAAGCGGATTTGCTGGCAGATGCTGCTGAGGTTTTTCAGTCAGACCTCTCTCCATTGGAAAAGCTTACGGTCTTCCTGAAAAAGGAACGCGCCAGCCTGAAAGGATGCAAAATCGGTCGATTGGCTCAGGAAAAAAGCATCATAGAAGACGCTGATCTTAGCGCTCTATTGGTCGCTTATTTCCAACAGCTGACGGAATGGATTTCCGACACCATCGCCAAAGCTCAAGAAACCGGAAAACTCCGTAGTAGCGTGACACCCCAAGAAGCCGCCACGCTAATCCTGTCAGTCATTCAAGGCGGCTATGTTCTAAGCCGGGCAGAGGCAGATAGCCAAAAGCTCTCTATGGCCGCAGATGCGGTTCTCATCCTTTTGATGACCCAGAATAACTGAAAGAAAACTGCTCATCAGAACGGATTGAGCGTATAGCCTTCCTGCTGAAGCAGAGCATGGGATGTCATAGCTGAGAGGCTGATTGTCACCCCGGGAAGCAGATCTTCATCCGTCACATCATAGTGAGCAGCCGTCTGACCGCAGAGTTCAAATCGCACACCTTTCGCGACCAGCCTGGCAATAAGATCAGCATTCGGGTTCGGCGCACCGCGAGTTTCCTCTGTCAGAAGGTCTTTGTAAGCGCCGCCATGGACAACAACAGCCAATTTGATGTTCTCAAGCGGTACGCCTGCATCCACATGCATATTGAGGAAACGCGCGGGCGTGACAAAGCTGCGATTGGGCGCATCATCAGGGCCCGCACCAGCGACATCGTAAGCAACAGCAAAGCTGGATTCGGACGTCAGCCTCTCATCGACGACACTGGCAATATCCGCATAATCTTCAATGACTGTTCCGGGATGGAAGTCTTCCGGCGCCGCTGTGGCGGGAAACGTCATGAACGCGCACAGCGCGACACCTGCAAGAACTCGATTTGACTGCATTTCTGATCTCCCATCTGTTCCAGGGCTTGCCCCTTTCGTCTCAACCTGATGAGACTGAGCTATTCGAGCGGGATGCTACGCCCCCTCACAAGAAACACAAGCAACAGGAACTCTGCTCCATGAAGACGACGCTTTTCGCTTCCGCTGCCATCCTGGCTCTGGCCGGTTGCACTGCCCCGACCACCGCACCTGCTCCAGTGGCCGACGCGCCTGCAGCTGTAGAAGCCACCCAGACAGAAAGCGAGCGGCTGAACGCCTTCTTCCAGGCCGAATTTGAAAAAGCGGTCGCGCGTAGTCCGATGACACAAACATTCCTCGGCATTCGCACCGAGGACTATGGCAAGTGGGATGATGTATCCGACGCGAACGCCGCGCAGGAGATGGAGCTTCTGCAGAACGCCTATGAAATCATGGTCAAGGATTTCGATTATGACGCGCTGGATGAGAGCACAAAACTCTCTTACCGCTTGTTCGAGTATGATTTTAAACGCGCCCAGCGGGCATACCCGTTTCGCCATTACAGCTACACATTCGATCAGATGAATGGCGTGCAGAGCGACATTCCAGCATTCATGATCAATCAGCATTCGATCTCGTCGGCGTCCGATGCTGAGGCCTATATTTCGCGCCTTGAAGGGATTAGCGCGTTTCTGAGGCAGGAAATTACAAATGCGACAACATCAGCGGAAATGGGCATTCGTCCGCCGCTCTTCGTTTATGATTATGTCCTGTCCGACGCTGCAAATGTCATCACAGGTTATCCGTTCAATGAAACCTCTGACATGAGCGACAGTCCGCTGATGGCCGACTTCCGGAAAAAGATCGGCGCTCTTCTGGAAGATGGTGACCTCACTCAGGAAAAGCACGACGTCTTGCTCCGCGATGCCGAAGCGGCGCTTCTCGAATTCGTCGGGCCTGCCTATCAGGATCTCATGGCCTATATTGATGAGGACAAGGCAAACGCCACGACGGATGACGGGGCGTGGAAGCTTCCGGAAGCGGATGACTATTACGCCATGCGCCTCGCAGCCATGACGACCACCAACATGACCGCCTCTGAGATTCATGATCTCGGCCTCAAGGAAATGGATCGCATTCATGACGAAATGCGGGTCATCATGGAAACTGTCGGCTTTGACGGAACCCTGCAGGACTTCTTTGAATTCACGCGAACAGACGCGCAATTCTTCTACCCGAACACCGAAGAAGGCAAAGCCGAGTATCTGGCAGAGGCGACCGCCATCATCGACACGATGCGCGATGAGTTGCCAGAAATGTTCAACACCTTTCCGAAAGCCGACATGATCGTCAAAGCGGTTGAGCCTTTCCGGGAAAAATCCGCTGGCAAAGCCTTTTACCAGCGACCTGCACCAGATGGGTCACGGCCAGGCACCTATTATGCGAACCTCTACAATACCGCCGATATGCCCATCTATCAGATGGAAGCGCTCGCCTATCATGAGGGTATTCCCGGCCACCACATGCAGATTGCCATCGCCCAGGAGCTTCAGGGGATTCCCATGTTCCGTAAGTTTGGCGGCTACACAGCCTATACCGAAGGCTGGGGCCTCTATTCAGAATACTTCCCGAAAGAGTTCGGATATTATGAGGACCCATATTCAGACTTTGGGCGTCTGGCCATGGAGTTGTGGCGCGCTGCTCGGCTCGTGGTCGATACCGGCATTCATGATAAAAAATGGACGCGCGAACAGGCCATTCAGTATCTGATCGATAATACGCCGAACCCTGAAGGCGACTGCCGCAAAGCCATCGAGCGCTATATCGTGATGCCGGGCCAGGCGACCGCCTATAAGATCGGCATGCTGAAAATCCTTGAACTTCGCGAAGCGGCAAAAGCGGAACTGGGCGAAGAATTCGATATCGCAGAATATCATGACATCGTTCTGAAGAATGGCGCGGTGCCGCTGGATGTTCTCGAAGAGCTCGTTACGGAGTGGGTGGCTGACAAGAAATCCGCCTGAGCGAATCACGCACTCAGAAAGCCGATGCGTCTCAAACGAGATGCGTCGGCTTTCAAATGGTCAGCAGCGACAAAATTCCCTTTAATCCGGGCCTGAACGCCCTGTTTTCGGTGATTTTTGATTGACAGCCGAAGCCTGTCCAGCCTTTGTCACTACAGTTTCAAATAAGCGAAACGTCGGGGTAAATGAGAGTATTCCTACATATTGGTGCGCCGCGTACTGGCACGTCGTCTCTTCAGCAGCTTCTCCATGATAACCGCACCAAGCTCCGCTCAATGGGCTTTCATTATCCGCGCGTGGGCTATCTGGATCCAAAGCAAGGCAATGCACAGCACGGGCTGGCATTTTGTCTTCTCGAGACCTATCCCGCCTTTGTTGACGAGAAGCATCGTCCGCCAAAAGACAGAATCTGGCCGCTCCTGCGCGAGCATCTGGATTCGATTGATGACGACATCATTCTCTCCAGTGAGGCTTTCTCGAGCGTCACCCCCGAATCCGTGAAGTTCATTCTCGACTTTTTCAAGGATGATGAGCTGGAAGTGATCTATATCGCGCGCGATAGCGATTCCTGGCACAAATCCATGGGAAAGCAGCAGATCAAGCAATTCCCGTTCAAGACCAATCCGCCGAGCGGCTATAAGGGCAATATCAACTTCGTCGAGAACAAGCATCTCGAACATTGGCGCAAGAACAAAGCCAATCTGACAGTGATGACGTACTCCCGCGATGTCAGCGACCGGTTTTTGCGTCATATCGGCGTAGATCACGAGCAGCTCACGCCAATTGAATCACTCAATTCGAGCCTACCCGACAGTGTTCTGGAACTTCTCATGTCCCTGAACGGCATACAAATGCCGATCCATACGCGCAGTCATCTGAACCGAAATGTCGAAACCTGGTGGTTCAACCATTCCGGCGACAATGCGCAGGACAAGTCCAAGGATCAGATTGTCGAAGAATTCATGACGCAAATTGCGAATGTCCCGCTGAATGAGGATGTTTTCAACAAGGTCCACGAGACCGTCAAGGAATGGGTGGCCGAACAGGCGTGAACCGGCCATACTCCTGATAACGGAGTGTCCTGAATGGGGTTCTCAGCCCCAGTGTGCATGCGTAGGTGAGTTCGGTTGTGAGCAAATATATTCTGGTCATTGACGAGGGAACAACCTCGACCCGTGCCATCGCATTTGATCATGAACTGACACCCGTTTTCATTGCTCAGGAAGAAATCCCGCTCAGCTTTCCTCAGGAAGGCTGGGTCGAACAGGATGCCGAGCAGATCTGGTCGAGATCCATCCTGGTTTGTAAACGCGTCATCCGGGATTGTGGCGGCGCAGATCAGATCGCCGCCATTGCCATCACCAATCAACGCGAAACGACGCTTATGTGGGATCGCGAAACCGGAGACCCATTCGGGCCTGCGATTATCTGGCAGGACCGCCGGACGTCCGCAGCCTGTCAGGCAATGAAGGATGCGGGCCAGGAAAAAACAGTTCAGGCGCTCTCCGGTCTTCTGATTGACCCATATTTCTCGGCAACCAAAATCCGCTGGATTCTGGAAAACTTTCCTGCTGCAGCCAAGGCTGTCGAGCAGGAACGGGCCGCATTCGGCACGGTCGACAGCTATCTGCTTGCGCGCCTGACCACTGGCTCGGAGCACGCGACTGATGTGACAAATGCCAGTCGAACCGCGCTGATGGATTTGTCGGCCTCGTCCTGGTCACGGCATTTGTGCGATTTGTTCGACGTCCCATGGTCTGTCCTGCCGAGTATTGGCCCAAGCGGCGGTGAGTTTGGCGTGACCGATAAGCGTATTTTCGGAAAAGCCATCCCTGTTCTGTCCATGATTGGTGACCAGCAGGCTGCGCTCGTTGGCCATGCCTGCACGCAGAAGGGCGATGCGAAAATCACTTATGGTACAGGCGCATTTCTGGTCGCGAACACCGGAATGGACATTCCCGTTTCCGGCCATAGGCTGCTTGCCACAAGCGCATTTCAGGCTCAAGGCAAAGCCAATTGGGCACTTGAAGGATCAATTTTCAACGCCGGAACAGTGGTCAAATGGCTGCGTGACGAGCTTGGTCTGATTTCTCAGGCCGCTGACACAGAGGCCATGGCCGCTGAACTCACTTCCAATGGCGGCGTTTATTTCGTGCCTGCCTTCACTGGGCTCGGCGCGCCGCACTGGAAACCCGATGCACGCGGCCAGATCACGGGTCTGAGCCGCGGCACACGTGCCGCCCACATCGTAAGGGCTGGTCTTGAAGCCTCTGCCTATCAGACGCTCGATCTGCTCACGGCGTTTGAGAAAGACGGTTGTCCGGTAGATGTCCTGCGCGTCGATGGCGGCATGGCCGCGAATGACTGGCTGATGCAATTCCTGGCAGACATTACCCAAAAGACGGTCGAACGCCCTGTACATGGCGAGATGACGGCATTGGGCGCAGCCGTACTGGCAGCAGGCGAACTTGGCTGGATGAGCCTTGGAGACTGGCGAGACGCCCGCAAAATCGGTGCGGTTTTCGAACCCAGAATGTCAGACAGTGAGCGCGATAATCTGGTCAATGGCTGGAACCAGGCTATATCCCGCGCAATATGACCCTCATGTGAGGAGGAGTGACATGGTGCAGAAAACAGGTCTGACGGCCATTATTCTCACGCTCGCCGGTTTGATTCCCTTTCTGGTCGGTGCGTGGGGTAGCCTGGCGCCGTTCCAGCTTGCTGGAATTATTGGCGTTGAAGGCGGCACCAGTATCATTTCCCTCTGGCAGATGTGTCTCGTCGCACTTCTGGTTTACGGCTCCGCAATCCTCTCCTTCATGGCAGGAAGTCGCTGGGGTGGCGGCCTGGAGTCGCAACTCGAATACCCGCCTGCCCTGACAATGTTTCTGAGCGTTCTTCCATCCATCTGGGCATTTGGATGCGGCGTTGTTGGCATGTATGGCTTGATCGAAGGCGACCCGATGAATGGCGGCGTGAGCATTTATCTGCCCGCAGCGCTCTACATGCTGGCGGGGGGGTATTTCGTTCTTCTCGCCTTCGACGCCTATGCGGGATACCCGATGGGGTATATGCGCATGCGGATCATCGCGACATTCGTCGCAATGTTCAGCCTCGTCATCCCCGCCTGGTTTGCCAGCTGATCAGGTCTTGCCCGATCGCAAAGTCGGACTGGACCTGTCCCCGAACCACCAGAGTGTCGCCGCGGTCGCAGCAAAGACAGCTGTTTCCACGATCCGTGCCTTTTCCGCTGCATCGACATTAAAGAACACGAGCGCAGTGATCACCCACAAGAGCAGCGTCAGCGCGGGTCGTGTCAGCGCACGAATGGCGTCGACAAAAGGGTATCCAGACACAAGAGCTGCCTGCGCGTGAAGGCTCGCCGACAGACCGTCCCAGGCCCCAGCTTCGCGCTCAGTCGCCAGCTCCATTTCTGAGCGTACCGCATCCGCCTCCATTGTGAGGCGAGCCAGGCTGACATCATGAGCCCATTTCTTCTCTTCAAAGGCGTTCTGTTGTCGCATTTCGAAATAGCCTGCCAGCCGCCCGAGAGCCGTGCCAACAACGCCAAACACGCCGCCGCCCGCCGCACTTGCCGCCATGCCAAACCAGTCTCCATCCATGGGAACCTCCTCGAGTTCAGTTATGTGTATTGTCCGCCTGTCGCCGTCGCGCCGGAAGCGCTGCCCGGCAAATAGGTCGCGCCGCCGCCACCTGTCCGGATGACGGAATTCTCGTCCACGCGGTATCGCTGTCCCGTTACCGTTGCGTGGTCGCCCGCAAACGTGATCCCTGAGCAATAGATGATGGCGAGGCTCAGCCCGGATGCGAACCGCGTGAAGGCAAGTCCCGCACCTGAAATCGTGAGCGTCATATTCGTCACCGAAATGAATGCGCCAAATGTGGATCGCCAGTGATATTGCGCGCCGCCGGACACGGTGTAATCCGCTCCGCAACTGATCTCGCTATCCGGACCATCAGCGATGAGATGATATTGCGAGCAGGCTGAGAAATTCACGGCATTTGAAATGGTGACCTTGGCCCCTGTATCGACATCGACATGGCGGGTTACGCCCTGAAAGTCGAAGCCTTCAACGGACAGCCTGGCCCGATTGCGGGCTGTAAGCGCGGCATCAGATACAGGCTGGATGACGCAATTGCCCGGCAACGAGGTGTTACCCCTGAGCGTCAGCAAGCCCCGCCCAACCAAAGCGCCATCGACCGAAACATTCTCGGAATAAGTTCCGTCAGCGCATTGAATGGTGACGTCATAGCCAGACAGATCGAGTCCATAGGCGACGCTCAGCGCATGATTGATGGTCGCGAAGGCTGCCCCTGAACTGAGGCCCGTATTCGAATCCGATCCGGTAGAGGCATCGACATAATAGGTGCGGTCTGCCGTAAGGCGTTCACGAAAATCGTCAGATCCGTTTGGAAAGCAGGCCCGACCAGACGAGTTGTCGAGTTTCAGGCCTTCATAAAACGTCGAGCCGTCGGGAGACACTTTCAATACGAGATCATCATCGCCGACGAGACCTATTTCAGCCCGGCTTGAATAGCCCGTCTGAAACAGGAGCGAGAGGATATTGCCGCTCGACTCTTTGTTAAATTTCGCCCGCAGGTCACCGCTACCGCCATTCCCGGTTTCCAGCGCCGTGAAAAGACAGGCATTCAGCTTTGCGAGGAGCGGGTTGCTGGCATCTGCCGTGCCGCCAAGTCCGACGAAGACGAGGTTTTGCAATTCATCAGATGTTGTTTCCCGCCAGTCACTTCCGTCGAACACCTGAAATCTGGCTTCACCTTCGATCCAGACGCGCCAGCCGGCTTGCGGCGTGAAAAACAACCAGCCACCATCAACATAAAGCGCGAGATCACCTTCCTGCCCCGCCCAGTCATCGGTCGCACCCGCCGCAACAAGATACCGGTCGCCATCGTTCGGGCTGGCAGGCGGCGTTGCAAGACCGCGGCTGACAACAGAGGCCTGCACCAGCCCATCCAGGGCGCGCAGGCTCTCATTCAGCGTCACATGCTTTTGCGCCTGATTGGATAAAAGATAGGGTAGTGAAAGATTGGCCGTGAAGTCTGTTCCGCCCGCCATGTCCGCTCTCCTCCGTTTCGGGAGGAGGAGTATTTAGGTGGGCAGAACAGCGTTGGATTAGAAATTTGCTCGCCAGCGACTAAGCGCCTTGTGTCAGCGCCTTAAAATCCACCGCTTCACCACGCCCAAGCGCTGCGATTGCGGCTTTGTATTCACGCTCCAGCTTGTCGACATAAGCCGATACCGGTCCGCGCGACTTGATGGCGCCAATGCCCTGACCACAGCCCCAGATGTCTTTCCAGGCCTTGGATTTCTGATTGCCGCCTGAGCCAAAGTTCATGGCTGACGGATCACTTTCCGGCAGATTGTTGGGGTCCATGCCCGCCTGCGCGATGCTCGGCGCGAGGTAATTGCCATGGACGCCTGTGAAGAGGTTCGAATAGACGATATCGCCAGCCTTACTGTCGACGATCATATCCTTGTAGCCATCAACGGCCACAGCTTCGTCGGTCGCGATAAAGGCCGACCCAATATAGGCAAGGTCTGCACCCATACACTGTGCGGCAGCAACTGCACCGCCATTGGCGATAGAACCAGACAGCGCCAGTGGCCCGTCAAAGAACTCACGGATTTCCTGAACAAGCGCGAAAGGCGACAGCTGGCCTGCGTGACCGCCCGCCCCCGATGCAACAGCGATCAGCCCGTCAGCGCCTTTTTCCAGAGCCTTGTGCGCGAAAACGATATTGATGATGTCGTGCATGACGATACCACCATAAGACTGGATTGCCTGATTCACCTCAGCCCGCGCACCGAGGGATGTGATGACCACGGGCACTTTGTACTTCACGCACATTTCGACGTCATGTTCGAGCCGGTCATTTGACTTGTGCACGATCTGATTGACGGCGAATGGCGCAGCCGGCTTATCCGGGTTCTTCGCGTTATAATCTGCGAGTTCCGAAGTAATCCGGTCCAGCCACTCATCAAGCTGGCTCGCAGGACGCGCATTCAGCGCCGGGAATGAGCCAACCACCCCGGCCTTACACTGAGCGATCACCAGATCTGGCTGTGAGATGATGAAAAGCGGTGAACCAATCACCGGAATGCGAAGGTTTTTCAGAATATCAGGCAGGGCCACGGGCGTTCCTCAAATTAACTTGTCACCCAAATTAATCGGAAGTCTGCGCCGGGCAAGACTGTCGTCGGGGAAACCCCGCTATCTGAGATCAACAATCAGGCCCTGAAGATTTCGCCGATGGGTTTCCAGACGTGCCATGAGGTCAAGGTTGCCCTGATCTACCAGTCGTTCCATCCAGAACCCCAAAACGGATGACTGACTTTCCAGCCAATCGCGCATGCGTTCTGTTTCTGCTGTATCGCCTCGTGCGTTCCAATCTGCTTCCATAATCTGCTCCTTGGAGATGCTTACGCCGCCCAAGTCTACATATTGCGAATAATTCTCATTTGCAGTCAAGTGACCCAGCTGCGACATTGGCGCCCAAGCTCTGAAATTGGTTTCTGGCATATTCTTTCCATCAGGCGATTGTTTCGAAAAAATCAGGTCTGACTGGCCCCCTGATGGCGGGAGAAACCGGTGACAGCAGCCTCCTACAACTTTCGATAGTCTTGACGTCGCCTGATTTCCGCTTTCTGTGTGCAGCGCAAAACAAATCATATCCGGTGAGAGGAATTCGTGATGGCCGATGACAGCCTGACATCCTTCAGTGCGGCATTTCCTGATGCTGACGAGGCCCAATGGCGTGCCCTGGTCGAGAAGGCGCTGAAAGGCAAAGGCCCTGAAGCTCTTCAGCAGAAAACGCGCGATGGCATCACCATAAAGCCGCTCTATCGTGAATCCGACTGGCCGTCCTCTCAGGATGTCGATGGTCTGCCGGGCGCAGCGCCGTTCGTGCGGGGCAAGAGCGCTGAAAAAGACGCCTACCTGCCATGGGATATTCGACAATTCGTCGAACACCCGATTCCAAAACTCGCTCATGATGATCTGATCAAAGATCTGGAACGCGGCGTCTCTTCTGTTGAATTGCGCATTGATATCACGGGTGATCGCGGTGTTGCGGTGCAAAATGTCAGCGATCTGTCGACTGTTCTTGACGGTGTGATGACCGATCTCGCGGCCGTGGCGCTTTCAAACTCTGCATTACAGGGCTACGGCCTTGAGGCAGCAGCGCTGCTGGTCGCCTGGAGCGAACAGAAAGATCTCGACCCGGCGAAACAGAAATTTGCCTTCAATCTCGACCCGATTGGCGAGCTTGCACGATCCGGTGCGCTGAGCACGACTGTTGATCGCGCCCTGACAGAAACCATCGCCTTTACACGTGATGCAGGCCCGGCTTTTGCTGCGTCGACCTGTATTCGCGTTGACGGCCGTCCGGCCTATGAAGCTGGCGGCACGGAAGCTCAGGAACTGGCGCTCGCGCTTTCAAGCGGCGTTACCTATCTGCGCGCAATGCTGGATGCTGGCATGACGCTGCAGGATGCCAACAAAGCGATGATTTTCTGCCTCAGCGCAGGCCCTGACTATGCGCGCGAAATCGCCAAATTCCGCGCCATGCGTCGGCTTTGGTCGCGCGTGACAGAAAGTTTTGGAGAAGCGCTGCCTCTGACGCTTCAGGTCGTGACGGCACGTCGGATGCTGACCATTCGTGATCCGTGGGTGAATATGCTGCGCAATACCGCGGCGTGTTTTGCCGCTGGCGTTGGCGGCGCCGACATCGTGTCTGTGCGCCCTTTCACGCAAGCCATTGGCCTTGCTGGCCCGATGGCACGTCGGATTGGTCGCAACACGCAGATCATGGCACAGGAAGAAAGCTCGCTCGGTAAAGTGGTCGACCCGGCAGCCGGAACCTGGGCGATCGGACGTCTGTCAGAAGAGCTTGCGCATTCAGCCTGGAGCATCTTCCAGTCGGTTGAAGGCCAGCAAGGCATTGGCACGGCGCTGACGAATGGCAGTTTTCAGACACACGTTTCGGAAGCTCGTCAATCGCTAATGAAAGATGTTGCGCGACGCAAGCAACCCGTCACCGGCGTGAGCGAGTTTCCGCTGATTGACGAAGAAATGCCCGAAACCGTTGATGTGTCGTCGCTGCCGCCAATCCGGGAAGTCTCTGAGGGCTCGAAACCTGCTTCGCGTTCAGCTGTTGATCTGGTTTCTGCAGCATCGACCGGAGCAAGCCTGTCTGTCCTGTTCGACGATGAGCACGAACCACACGCCCAGTGCGACCCGCTGTTCCCGATGCGCTTGTCTGAACCTTTCGAGCTGCTACGCGATCACGCTGACGAACAGGAAAAACGCCCGGAAGTCTTCCTCGCCTGCATGGACGAGATCGCGGTCTATAATGCGCGCGCCAGTTTCGCGGCAAACTTCTTTGCGGCGGGCGGCATCGCGGCAACGACAGGAAACGCCCCCTACTCGACCATGGAAGACATGGTTTCAGACTTCAAAGAGAGCGGCGACGTACTCGTCTGCATTTGTAGCTCTGACGCTTGCTATGCCGAACACGCCGCAGCCGCAGCTAAAGCGCTTCGCGAAGTCCGCCCGGATGCCCGGATCTATCTGGCCGGCAAACCGGGTGACGCCGAAGCGGCCTATCGCGAGGCTGGCATTGATGACTTCATTTTCGTTGGCGTGGATGTGGTCTCCAAACTTGAAATCGCCCATGCGGAGCTGGGATTGAGCTGATGAAGGGTCTGGCAGCAGCACTGATTTTCGGAGGCGTCATCACAACGTCTGCTGCTGCTATGGCCGAAACTCATCCGGCGTTTCCGCAATCCGGGGAATGGCAATGCGAAGAGGCCTCCCGCATTTCAGGCTATGACGCGCTCGTGCGAAGCACCGTGACCTATCCCGAACCGGGCAAGTTTATCAGCAAGGGCGTGGCGTCGCTCTATCTCAATAAGAGCCGCGAAGTGCGCATTTCGCTCGACGGTGAAGGCGAATTCACCGTCGACAACGATACACTGACCTCGACTTATACATCTGTAGCAGGACACCCCCTTGCCTCTGTCGGCTTTGACGAGAGCGATTCTGACTTTCTGGCCGACTGGCAGGCTTATCTCATTCGCGGGTTCACCTCGATTGAGGGCCGTGCGCTTGACCAGACCTATGAACCAAAATCTGACTCAGCGTTTGATCTGACCGCCGAAATCGGTGGCGAAGAGCGCGTTGTGAGCTGTCGGAAGGTCGTGGAGATGGTGGGGTGAAACTTTGCACGCTGATCATGGTAATTATGCTTTTCTCGCCAACCGCATTTGCCGAGACGCCCAGCTTCGAAAAGCTCGCTGGCACCTGGACTTGCGAAATGCACAGAGACGGCGGCTTCGAAGTCGGGCGTATGACCTACACCTTCGATGAAACTGGAGAGAGCACCGTCGCGCAAGCCAGTACGACCTATTTCGACGACGCGACTGTAACGCTGTACTTTGACGCTGAGCTCACATTGAAACTCATCGACGACAGAATTTCGCCAAAGCAAGTGAACGTGACCCGCATTGAAACCACAATTGACGACAACGTTGTTTTTCCAAGCGTCTTGGGCGTCAGCAAAGACATTCTGAGATCACAAATCCTTCAGAGCCTTCAAATCGTCGATATGACATCAGATAACCAGATGACTCTAACCAATCTTCCGTCCAAGCAAGTCGAACACTGCGTTCGCGGAGCCATGGACAATGTCTCTTAGCTCTGCCCGCAGTCTGAAAGTATTGAAATATGTTCTCCTTCAATATCCGAAATAGTTTGCAGCTAGCGACTCTGTTTTTTGCGTTCTCAGGAATCGCTCACGCCCACTCGATTGAAGATTTCACGGTCGAATGGTCGTGCGAGGCAACGCAACCAGTCCCGACCGCGTCGGGTTTTTCGACTGCTACTCTATTGACGACAATCACCATCTCCAATGACGGCACTTGGACTGAAGTCGAGCACTTCGAAGAAGGCGACTTTTCACTGTATTCCGGTGTCAGCACTTATCGTGCGAATGTTATGCTCAAACACAATACTCTGGCATTTCAAGAGATATCTGATGAGACGAGCGAACTCGCGCAAAACGGCGTCTTGCTGACCAGTGAGCAACTCGACCGTGATCGAGAAATTCTTGCCGTTGTCGAAGAATATTTTGGGGAATATCCGCCTCCTGGAAGGTATGATGAGCCAGCCCAATTGCTAAAACTCAACGAGACAGAGCTCGATTTTGAGACTGCGTCGGTCCTTACGCAATGTACCAAGATCGAAGGCATAGCAGAATGAACCTTCTTTCGCTTCCTGCATCGTCAATCACTTTGGCTGTTTGCCTGTCGGGTGTTGCTCACGTCGGCTCCATTGAGGGCCGCGCGCTTGACCAGACCTATGAACCAAAATCTGACTCAGCGTTTGATCTGACCGCCAAAATCGGCGGCGAAGAACGCGTTGTGAGCTGTCGGAAGGTCGTGGAGATGATCGGATGAAATCTGCTCACAAGATGATCATCGGAGTTTTAGGGTGTACCACCCTGGCTTTACCTTCCAGCGCCTATTCGATTGAAGATTTTGTCGGCGAGTGGGACTGCACCTTTGAAACGACAGCCAGCCCAGGACGGGTCCGACATGCCGAGCGTGAAATCACCGAAGCTGGAAATGTCGTTCAACGCGGCCTTTACACCGCCGGACACTCAACTGGTTATATTGGGCCGTATCTTTCGGTCGCGAAGTTCGAGGTGACCGAAAACTCCGTCATTGAGTCACTGTTGGATTACGAGTTCATGGGCGACTACGGAGATGGCACCCCCATGAGCGAACAGGAAAGAAACGCTTTCGAAGAACAGGTCGAAACCGCGCGACCTGTCATCAGCGAGATTCTTGAACTTTCGCGAACGACCCACACGATTAAATCTCAATTCGCTGAAACAAGCTGCCAACGCAAAACGGAAAACGTCTCATGACCCATCCTGATTTCACCAAAATCGATCTCGGCGCACCAACCGGCACAACGGCCGCGCCCTTGAGCTTCAGCGATGAGCAGATCTGGCAGACACCGGAAGAAATCGGCGTGAAGCCTGTCTATACGGCGGCGGACACAGCCGGGCTCGACTTCCTTGATGACTATCCCGGCATCGCGCCGTTTGGTCGTGGCCCCTACCCTACCATGTATCCGCAGCGACCATGGACAGTTCGCCAGTATGCAGGCTTCTCGACGGCGGAAGACTCCAACGCCTTTTATCGGCGCAATCTGGCGGCGGGACAGAAAGGCCTCTCAGTGGCCTTCGACCTCGCCACCCACCGGGGCTATGACTCAGACCATCCCCGCGTGCTGGGTGATGTCGGCATGGCAGGTGTGGCGATCGATTCCATCTATGATATGCGCACGCTGTTTGCAGGCATTCCGCTGGACGAAATGTCCGTTTCCATGACGATGAATGGCGCGGTTCTGCCTGTTCTGGCGCTCTACATCGTGGCGGCTGAAGAACAGGGCGTCGACCAGTCGAAACTGTCGGGCACCATTCAGAACGACATCCTCAAAGAGTTCATGGTGCGGAACACCTATATCTATCCGCCGCGCCCTTCGATGCGGATTATCTCGGATATTTTCGGCTACACCTCCAGCCACATGCCGCGCTACAATTCCATTTCGATCTCCGGCTATCACATGCAGGAAGCGGGTGCGACGGCGGACCTTGAGCTTGCCTACACAATCGCCGACGGCATTGAATACATCCGTGCAGGCGTTGCCGCAGGACTTGATGTGGACGCGTTCGCGCCGCGCCTCAGCTTCTTCTGGGCGATCGGCATGAACACCTTCATGGAAGTTGCCAAAATGCGGGCAGCGCGCCTCCTCTGGGCGAACCTCGTGAAGAAGGAGTTCAGCCCGAAATCAGACAAGTCGATTTCTCTGCGCACGCACTCACAGACCTCAGGTTGGTCGCTAACGGCGCAGGACGTCTACAACAACGTCATCCGGACCTGCCTTGAGGCCATGGCTGCAGCGGGCGGTCAGACGCAGTCCCTTCACACCAACGCCTTTGATGAAGCGCTCGCCCTGCCGACCGATTTCTCGGCCCGGATCGCGCGGAATACGCAGCTCTTCCTGCAACAGGAAGGTGGCGCAGCGAACCTGATCGATCCGTGGGGCGGTTCGTATTATGTCGAGCGTCTGACCCATGACCTCGCCAACAAGGCGATGGAACACATCAATGAAGTCGAAGAGATGGGCGGCATGGCCAAAGCCATTGAAGAAGGCCTGCCAAAGCTCCGCATTGAAGAAGCCGCCGCCAAGACGCAGGCGCGTATCGATAGCGGCGTACAGACCGTTGTGGGCGTCAATAAATTCCGCATGGATGAGCCAGAGGACGTGCCCGTTCTGAAGGTCGACAATGCGAACGTCCGCCGGATGCAGCTGGACAAGCTGTCGCGTCTGCGCTCTGAGCGCAATCAGACAGACGTCGATCAGGCGCTTCACGCGCTCACCCGCGCGACCGAAGACGGTTCTGGCAACCTTCTGGACCTCGCCATCAAGGCTGCGCGCGTCAAAGCGACGGTTGGCGAAATCTCTGAAGCGGTCGAGAAAGTGGTTGGCCGTCACCAGGCGGTTATCAGATCCATTCAGGGGGTATATGCTTCAGGTATGAGTGCGAAATCTGACACCGTAACCAAAGCCCGCGAAATGGCCGAAGCCTTTGAGGCCGCCGAAGGTCGTCGCCCACGCATCCTGATCGCCAAAATGGGTCAGGATGGTCATGACCGCGGCCAGAAAGTTGTGGCCTCCGGCATGGCTGACCTTGGTTGGGATGTCGATATTGGCCCATTGTTCCAGACCCCTGACGAAGCTGCCAAACAGGCGGTTGAGAACGACGTGCACATCGTGGCGGCGTCATCGCTTGCCGCCGGTCACCTGACGCTTGTGCCAGAGCTCAAAAAGGCGCTCGCTGATCAGGGCGCGCCAGAAATCATGATTGTCGTTGGCGGTGTTGTGCCGCCTCAGGATTATGACGAGTTGAAAGCGGCAGGCGCAGCGGCGATCTTCGCGCCGGGCACGGTGATCGCGGATGCTGCGATTGATTTGCTGGAAAAACTCGGCCCGACACTGGGGCATGCAACAGCGGCGGAATAGCGGCCTGTTTCGGCGAAAATGACACTGATGTGAGCTTTTTTTATGCCTTGCCAGATCAGCAAGGCATGCGGTTCTCTTTCAGCCAATAGTCTTCGAGGCGCGTGGCGAATTGTTTGTAGCCGTCCATATTGTCAGGCTTTACCACATAGGAATTGGCCGACCTGTCATAGGCGTCCTGGATGTCCAGACTGTCGGCTGAAGTTGAAAAAACCACGACGGGAATGGTTCGGAATTTTTCATCTGTTTTCAGGTGAGAGATGAGCTCCAGACCACCAATTCCGGGCATTCTCAGATCCGTTACAATCAGTCTCGGCGGGTTAGACGAATCGAGCATTTCAATGGCCTGCTCGGCATGGTGCGCGAAGTGATAGCGGATATTGACGCCCGATTCGGCAATCGCATGACCGATAAGGTACCGATCCAGCTTATTGTCCTCAACGAACAACACGCACACGTTTGCTGACATTCCCAGAACCTATTTTTTCACACGTAAACGCGTTAACATACGACCTAGTATTTTTCTAGGTTATTGGCAGAAACGCACTTTGTGCAAGTTCGAAGTGATGGAATTTATTGGACATGACAAGCGAGTCATTATTGGTTGGCTCTAGGGAAGTTGCGACTGAGGCTTATTTGTGAGACGCCGATTCAAAATCGCCCTTGTATCCATACCTGTTTGCACACTCTTGCTGCACGCCGGGGTCGGCGTATGGCAGTCCAAGAACGTCGCCCAGTTGCGCGATAGCGTACAATCCATCGTTTTCGACACGCTGAAACTCGAAACGGAAATCGGCTTCGGCGGACTGATCCATAACTTCAAAAATGCAGTCCTACGCGCAGACGAACCCGAATATATTCTCGCGGCAAGGGAAAACGGTGCCGAAGCGCTCAAGCTCATTTCTTCCCTGGAAGAGCGTGCGTCCACCCACGGAATGAGCGCGTCACTCGTCGAGACACGAAACATGGTGACGAGCTATGTCGAACGCTTGTCCGACGTCGAAGCCCGTGTCGACACTCAGATAAATGTTGTTCAGTTGGATGATAGGGTTCGCTTTGACGACACCGCCGCAATCAACGAGGTGACGCAATTTCAGACTGAGCTCATCACCAAAATCAGGGATGATATCAGCGCGCTTGAAATGATGACCATTCTCGCTGGCGTGTTCATCAGCATGATCGCCCTCGCTGGCGGATACTTCATCTTTACGATGGCCCAGTCTGAGCAACGAAATCTAAATGCGGAGCGGCGCAAGAATGAGCTCGATAGTCTTGATCGGATGAACCAGCTAAACGCTGACCTGAAGCGCACGAACACCGCGCTTCAGCAATTCGCTGGAATGGCCGCTCACGACCTGATTCAACCAAGTCGTCAAATCTCATCTTTTGCAGAGATGATCGACGTGAAACCCGAGTCTGATGATCAATCTCAGTTCGCGTTGACCGCCATCCGCAAGAATGCCGGTGAGATGCAGACAATTGTGAGGTCGCTGCTGACCTTTGCCCGAGAAGGCTTCAGAACTCCCGACCGGTCCGTCCTGAATATGACTGAACTGGTGAAACGGGTCGGGGATTCCGTACGGCTGAACAGCGATCGCCCGTTTGAACTGGATTTCAAACGCCTGCCCAACGTGTTCGCCGATGAACACCTGATGGAACGAACGTTCACTAACCTCGTCACGAACGCGATCAGATATGTCGAACCTGAAGACACCGCCAATGTCCGCATTACTGGTTGGAATGAGTATGGACGCACGTTTTTCAGCATTGAAGACAACGGCATTGGCATCGACACAGCGCATTCCGAATTGATTTTCGAACCCTTCCGGCGCGTTCATGAGCAACAGTCCGAAGGACAAGGGATCGGCCTGTCCATCGTCAAGTCAGTGATTGAAGCCCATGGCGGTCGAATACGGGTCGATACATCCTACAAAGCCGGTGCCCGATTTGTCTTCTGGCTCCCCCACCATGAAGAGAACGCCAGCGACAACGCCGCTTGAGCAGAAGGGATTTTCAGCTGAGCCCGGAAAGCCAGATTGCGATTGCGCTGGTCATTCAGAAGTGTGGACTGGTACCGCATGTGCCTGACAAACTGCGTGCGTCAGGTATCGACCCACTTGCCTGCCTGCCGAGTTCGAGTCCTGTCATCAAACAAGGTTTTGATCTCGATGCCCGTGCAGCCTGGAAAATGNTGTCTGAANATGCCGAGACTTTTGTGTCCGGGGATGAGGTTAAGCTCCTGCGTGCCCAGATCCGCGAGCTGAGCAAATTGCGTGATAAATGGGCGCATCAGCAACCCCTCACCATAGCGGATGCAAATCGGTTCATTGAGACCGGTCGGAAACTTCTCGACCTGCTCAATCGGGAGCCTGAAGCCCGCGCGCTACGACTTTTCGGAAAACCGTTTGACGGCAGGCTGATGGATACGCTCGACTGGATGCTGGAAAGCGGACAGATCTCTCTTCCTGCCGAACAGGACGCTCTGCTCATGCCGCTCAATCTGGACGACACGCTGGAAGGACATTCCAAGCTCAACAGGCTCCTTACCCATGAGGCTGCGACCGCCCTCCTCTCCGGTCGCCCGGCTTTCGTGGCCTGGCTCTCAGCCGGACAGGACGGTGCACCGACAGGTGAAAACGACCTCATCGCCCCGCATTTCTGGTGGACGCTCGGACTTCCGCATGATGCGCCCGTCGAAGAACGTCGAACAGCGCTCAAAACGGTCCGCGCCACACTTGCAGTCATCCCTGAGGCTCCGTACTGATTGGTCATGGAATTTGACTTGTCGACACGTCGCGGCCTTGCCCGCGCCATCACCAGAGTAGAAAGCCGCCGCGCCGACCATCAGGCCGAAGCGCGCGAGTTTCTGACAGGCGTTATGGACAAAACCGGTAAGAGCCAGCGCATTGGCATTACTGGTGTGCCGGGTGTTGGCAAATCCACTTTCATTGACGCCTTTGGCACCATGCTCACGGAAATGGGCTACAAGGTGGCCGTACTGGCCGTGGACCCGACGTCACAACGGTCTGGCGGCTCTATTCTGGGCGATAAAACGCGCATGGCGAGGCTGTCCGTCGACGAGGACGCCTTTGTACGTCCCTCTCCTGCCGGAGATACGCTCGGTGGGGTCGCGCGCAAGACGCGCGAGAGCCTGCTTCTGTGCGAAGCGGCCGGATATGACGTCATCCTCGTTGAAACCGTTGGCGTCGGTCAGTCCGAAACCGTTGTTGCGGGCATGGTGGACTTCTTTCTCGTCCTTATGCTGCCGAATGCCGGGGATGACCTCCAGGGCATCAAGAAAGGCGTTCTGGAAGTCGCGGACATGATTGCCGTGAACAAATCCGACATTGATGAAAGCGCGACCAAACGCGCGAAACGGCATTACGAGAACGCGCTTCATATCCTTGAACCTGCCGATCCGGACTGGTCTCCACCGGTTATGACCTGCTCGGGTCAGACAGGTATGGGCCTCAAAGACCTCTGGGAAGCGATTGAACTTCATCGCAGCAAAACATCACAGAGCGGCACACGCGCCAAACGCCGCGCAGATCAACAGATCGAATGGATGACTGAGCTGATTCAGGATGGGTTGATGAGCGCATTTCGACATCACCCTTCGATCAGGGATCGTCTGGCGGATTTCAGACAACGGGTTGGCTCCGGCGATATACCTGCCTCGAAAGCAGCAGATGAACTTCTCGCCCTGTTCGGCATTTCCGCCGACAATTAGGCTCGATTTCTCCAAAAGGGATACGTTTCAACGCTGCGTCAAACGCTGCGTCAAACGATAGGGCGTCAGTCAGCGCTCATCGCGAGGCCATACCTTGCTCACCCCTTCAAGAGAGACTGACATGATCAAATACATCGCAACTGCGTTGATGGCCCTTTTCGCCCTCCAACATTCCGCAATGGCTCTTCCAAGCTCACCGAACGACTATCGGGAGGCTTTTCAGGAGACAGACACTTCCGAGACGAGAGCGTCTATGCGTGCAGAATACCTGGCTGACGCGCCTGTGCGCGACAATCGATGTGCACTGCGCAGGAAACGTATTTCCTGCTAGCACAAGTCCGGCGGCAGCGTCGGATCATATACCCCCGAAACTAACTTGCCGCAGCGTCAGACGCTGCGGCCTTTTTTTCGTCTGGAAACAGAGACCCTATTTGGTCAGATCTTCGGTTGCGCTGATGAGGAGCTCTGTCGCCATGTCGCGCGCCGTGCCCTCCGGCCTGTCCAGCAAGCCTTCAAGTGACGTTCCAAATAGCCCAAGCCCCAACGCGAGAATAATGCTGATCAGGATAATGTCTTCCACCCTGTCTTGCGGCAGACTTAACGGGCGGATCTTCTCATGGATCACCTTGTTCACGGCTTCCCGTACAACCGTCATACGTTGGGACTGATCTGATAGCTCCAACCATGCTGCGAGCCTTGCTGCGCCTTTGTCCTGAAACGCCTCGATCAGGTGCGGAAAGGCGAAACCGCGTTGAACGGGTTGATCGGAAGGCATGTCCTGGCTGAGTATCTTGCCCACAAGGTCTGCGATCATTCGCTCCATCAGAGCTGAATGCACATCCTCAATCGACCCGAAATGGTGAAGCACCGTCGCATTCACCACCCCCGCCTCTTTCGCGACATCGGCAAGCCTTAAGGATTGCGGCCCCTGCCCCACGAGCAATCGCTCCGACGCGTCCAAAATATTCCGACGAGACTCTTCGGGCGAGCGCCGGGTCCGCGTCGTGCGCTTTTTGCTATTGATATTTTTGTCAGTAGTGTTATTCATGACGCTGTCTTATCAATTCTCGAAGAAGACTATTACATCATGACGGAC
>NZUJ01000121.1 GCA_002701295.1 Ponticaulis sp.
TCGAACAGAAAGTGACCTATCTCGACCTCACCCGTGAAAACAAAAATCAGATCATACTTCCGGTACGTCTCGATCAGACCCTCGTACGAACCAGCCTCAAGACATCATATCTGGACGAACAAACAGCCACCGCATCACCAACGACGGCATTCGGAGAGCTGAGTACCTTCAGGTCTGATCAGGCCGAAGCTGAGGTCGTCGTTCAGACAGCCGAGCGTCGTCAGGTCAGAGCGCTTTGGTCATCAGGGCGTCAGGCAATTTTTCGGGAATATTCTGCCTTCTGGCCATTTGTGCGGTCCATCCTGTTCGCAGGCGGAATCGCTCTGTGCACCGTCTGGTTCATGAACGTTCTGGCAGAAGACGAATCGGTCCGTTTCGGCTCCAGTCACGAAACGCCGGCACGTCTGGAGTCATCCGGCGCGCCATAAAAAATTCGGCGTGAGAAGGTGATGACTCTTCCCACGCCGAATTGGTTTTGCAATCGATCAACCGATCAGGCGTGCGACCGTTCTTCCCTCTGGATCGGCGCTTCCCAACCGCGAATGAGCGATTCTGCAATCTGCGTGGCATCAAGTGCGGCCTGCGTTGTAGGCCATTTCTCCATGATCGGAGTCTGGCTGCGCAGGGATTCGCGAACCTTGTTGTCACGGGTCACAATGCCACCAAGTGGAGGCCGGAAACCCAGGAAGGTCTGGCACGCCTTGGCGATGGCTTCGTAGGTCTGGCGACCGCGCTGGCGGTTATCCGCCTGGTTGATGGCCACAACCGGCTGCACGCTTGGCGCATAACCGCGAAGAACCTTGATGAAGGCGTAAGCATCCGTCATCGAAGCCGGATCATCCGTGACCACCACAAGAGCTCTGTCTGCCGCTCGTGCGAGCCGCATCACATTGGCCTCAATTCCCGCAGCCAGGTCGAGAAGGACATGGTCATACTGAAGCGCCAGCGCTGTCAGTCCTGCCGCCAGGCGGGCGACTTCCTCATTCGGAAGTTCCGCAAGCGCACCAGAACCGGACCGTCCCGGCAGAACATCAAACCCGCCATTGGCAACACCGCCAGATACAGGCGTGACCGCATCTTCCAGATCGACCCATCCGGCGATCACCGCCGCAAGGTCTGTCTCCGGGGCAATGCCCAGATGCACGTCGACATTGGCAAGGCCAAGGTCGCCATCCACCAGCAAAGTTCGCCGACCCGCTCGCGCCAGTGCACCAGCGATTGCCGTCGAGAGGAAGGTCTTGCCGACCCCACCCTTACCAGAGGCTATTGCTATAATTGAAGCCGGGTTCACACGTGAACGCGGGGTTGGCTCATCTCGTGAGCGTCTAAAGCCGATACTCATCACGCGGCTCCTTTCAGAATTTCAGCGCCTGGGGCATCTTCCAGAAGGATGCGCGCCAGTCGGTTGCTCGTTGCTGGGATCAATCCGCCGCCGATAAACGGCGTCAGAGCAAGATGCGAGAGATTGAGACGGGCGGAGGCAACTGCGCAAAGCACGCCGCCTCGTCGTCGAACAACGTCAAGTTTGGTAATGATACAACGCCTTATACCAAGTTCAGAAAACGCCTGAACACTATCTTCTAAGTCCATGGGGTGGCCCTCAGCCGACATCACCAGAACGGGTTCCGCATCGACCAGATTGATCAGGTCCCGAAGGCGTTCCATGTCTTCCTTGTCGGTCGGGTTGATCGGTGGGGTGTCAATGACAATCCCATGATCAGTGTCCTTCAGCGATGTCATGGCCTCAGTGAGGTCATCAGGCATCTGGAAGGACGGAATTTTTGTTGTGTCGCGCTGCAGATAAGACGCCAGCTGAGCTGCACCCGCCGTCGCATCGAAATCTGCGACCAGCGGAATGGCCCGCGCATTCGCTGCCCTCGCCCGACGGATGAGCTTCGCGGCTGTTGATGTTTTGCCGGAGCCTGGAGGGCCCACCAGCATGATTGGCTTTTTCAGAGATGGCTGAATTGGCGCAAATCCGATCATGCCTTCCAGTGCTGCGGAGAAACCGGAGGCCGGATCCTTCGAGGCACCAACAAGTCGTGATCCTGAATTGGCGACCACATCGGCAAAGCCTTCGGGTGCACCATGCCACATCATGATCTCTTTCAGATTATCGCGATACCGATTGATCTGAAGAACGGGAGATGGTCTGGGATCGGCCTTGAGTTCGAACTTCGGTGCGACACGCTGGGTTGCGCGCTCCACGCCGGCTCTCACCTCATAGGCCTCGTCGGCCTCCCACTCGGAGAGGATAATTGCATCCTGGCCCATGTCAGACATGGCCAGGGCAACTGCCTCATCCCTTGTGGGCGCCGAGTACATTTTCATTCTCATGCGACAGTTCCCTCCCTAAACTGTTCCGGCGGCACGCAGCCGCGCCTTCGGGTGGATCTCGTTTTGTGACATGACCGGCGTTTTCGGCCGGAAACGATCAATCAGAGACTGGACAAATGGCCTGATCCCGGCGCTCGTCAGAAGGACGGGTGTCATCCCCTGCTGAGCGGCTTTGTCAAAGGCCTGCTTCACTTCATTGGCAAAGGCGTGAAGCTTGGACGGCTCCAGTGCGAGTTGCCTGTCGGCCCCCTGACCGAGAATAGCGTTGGCGAAAGCCTGTTCCCAGGCGGGCGCCAACGTGATGACTGGTAACTCACCAGTCTCATCTGCATTTGCAAAACAGAGCTGTCGGCCAAGACGCGACCGCACATGCTCTGTAATTGTAACGAGATCGGATTTGACGGCGGTCGCCTCCGCAATGCCTTCCAGAATTGTCGGCAGGTCGCGAATGGATACCCCTTCGCTGAGCAGGTTCTGAAGCACCCGCTGAATCCCTGAGAAGCTGATCTGGTTTGGCACGATATCGTCCAACAATGCTCTTTGCTCTTTTGGCAGATCATCCAGAAGCGATTTCACTGCCGCGAATGAGAGCAGTTCCGCCATATTTTCCTTAACGATTTCTGTAAAATGTGTCGTAAGTACTGTCGCAGGGTCGACAACGGTGTACCCGCTGACTGACGCTTCTTCGCGATGCGCCTCGTCTACCCAGACCGCTGGAAGCCCGAAAACAGGCTCCATTACGCGTTCCCCGGCAATCTGCGAGGCCCGTCCGCTGGCATCCATGGCGAGGTGGTGATTTAGCTTCAACCGGCCCTGACCAGCCATCAGTTCCTTAACGCAGATATGGTAACTTTCGGACGCAAGCTCGAGGTTATCAACGATTCGCACCGACGGCGTGACGAAGCCATAATCGGATGCAATCTGACGCCGGACAGCTTTCACCTGATCGGTCAGTTTCCGGCCTTTGGTCTCATTGATCAGCGAAACAAGGCCAAAACCAAGCTCGATTTTAAGTTCATCAACAGCCAGTGATTCTGAAATCGGCGCCTCAGCCGGTTCCTTGGCTTTGGTTTCCGCAAGCGCCTTGGCAACCTCATCCTTCTGGTCTTCAGCCTTCCGCTCTCTGCTGATCCGCCATGCGAAATAACCAAGGCTTCCGCCAAGAGCAAAAAATGGCAGGACCGGCATACCCGGCAGAACCCCGGTAAAGAAAGCAGCACCAGAGACCATGTAAAGGCCGACCGGATTGCTCATCAGCTGCGTACCGAGCGCCTTGTCGGCAGCGCCATCAAGGCCAGCCTTGGACACCAGAAGACCAGCAGCAATCGAAATGATGAGCGCCGGGATCTGGGAGACAAGGCCATCACCAATGGTCAGGCGCGTATAAGTGTCAGCAGCCGTATCAAAGGCCAGGCCTTCCTGAGCCACACCGATGACAATCCCGCCAATAATATTGATCGCTGTGATCAGAAGACCTGCAACCGCATCACCGCGAACGAATTTCGACGCACCATCCATGGCACCGAAGAAATTGCTCTCGCCTTCGACTTCCTTCCGGCGTGCGCGCGCTTCTTCCTCATTGATCAGCCCCGCAGACAGATCGGCATCAATCGCCATCTGCTTGCCCGGCATCGCATCAAGTGTGAACCGCGCCGCGACTTCCGCGATCCGCGATGAACCCTTTGAAATAACGACAAAATTTACAATCACCAGAATGATGAAGATGATGACGCCAATGACGTAATTCCCGCCCATCACGAATGAGCCAAACGCCTTGATGACGTCACCAGCGGCATCCGGGCCTTGCGCACCATCGGCAAGGATCAATCGGGTGGAAGCCATATTGAGGCCAAGCCTCAAAAGTGTGGCCAGCAGCAGGACAGCTGGAAAGGCACTGAATTCAAGCGGCTTCTTGATGAGAAGCGCCGTCATCAGAACCAGTACGGAGAACGTGATCGACACCGCCAGCATCATGTCGAGCAGAATGCTCGGCATGGGCAGGATCAGCATAATGATCAGCCCAAGCACCCCAACACCCATCGCGACTTCGCCGCGCATGCCTGATGTCAGGAAGGCCTGAACGTCAAACGAGCCAATGCGAAAACCGCCGGATGGGGCATTCTGGTTTGTTTCAGATGCGATTGTATCTGTCACAGGTCAGCTACTTTCTTCAGACAGCTTCACGAACTTCGCCCGGCGCCGGCACTTCAACGCCAGCTTCGGAATAGGCTTTCAGTTTGTTTCTCAGGGTACGGATCGAGATGCCCAGAATATTGGCCGCGTGGGTCCGGTTACCGAGACAATGGTTGAGCGTATCCAGGATAAGCTCTTGCTCCACTTCAGCGACCGTCCGCCCGATCTGTGACCCGGCAACCGCGCCAACCGATTGTGTAGCAGCGTCGACAACCGGATTGCCCGTGCCCGGAATGGCTGCACTTGTCGCAACGCCATCAAGCCCATCTGGAGACCGGATCGCATCACCTTCGATCTCATCTTCGATCGACAGGAGAACAGCCCGGTGCATGGCGTTTTCAAGTTCCCGGACATTGCCCGGCCAGTCATGAGCCGCAATTCTGTCCTTTGCAGCCGCCGAAAGATGCTTCTTCGGGAAGCCATTGGCCTGACCGTATTTCTCGACGAAATATTCTGCCAGCTGGATCGCATCCTGCGAGCGGTCCCGAAGTGGCGGAATGCGCAGATTGACGACGTTCAGACGATAGAGAAGGTCTTCCCGGAAAATACCTTCCTTCACCGCCTCAGCGAGATTTCGGTTCGACGTCGCCAGGATACGGATATTCACCTTGATCGGTTTTGATCCGCCAACCCGGTCAATTTCACGTTCCTGCAAGGCACGAAGCAATTTCGCCTGAAGGCGCGCGTCCATCTCTGAAATCTCGTCCAGCAGCAGCGTGCCGCCGTCAGCTTCTTCGAACTTACCAATGCGGCGTGATACGGCACCGGTAAACGCACCCTTCTCATGGCCGAAAAGTTCAGACTCGAGGAGGTTTTCGGGAATCGCCGCACAGTTCACGGAAATGAACGGCTTGGCCGCGCGCCGGGATTGTTTGTGGACATAGCGCGCCATGACCTCTTTACCGACACCACTCTCACCGGTGATCGGCACACTGGCCTCACTGGCGGCGATCTGGTCGGCAAGGCGGATCACCTGCTGCATGGCCGGGTCCGTCGCGATCATCGGCCGGTCATCATCTGCAACGGCTTCAAGAACGGCTGCAATCAGGTCCGGGTCTGGCGGAAGCGGTACAAATTCTCTGGCGCCTGCACGGATCGCATTCGCCGCGCCCGTCGCATCAGCCTCAACGCCGCACGCCACCACAGGAACCGCAATCCGCTCTGAATCCAGCGCTTCGGTAAAGCTGGCAATGTCGAGACTATAGTCTGCCATGACGAGGTCAGCGCCCCGACCGGCGCGCAGCGCACTGAGCGCCTGCTCCATCGTATCGAAGTGAGTAACCTTTGCCCCGCGATCAAAAGCGATCTTGGAAGCAACGGACAACTGTCCTCCGAGATTCCCGATCATCATTACGCGCATTTCAGGGCTCCTGTCGTTTGGGATCTTATTGTTATGAGGGCGGTCATCAGTTCACGCCCTCCCCATCCTTGATGATTTCCGTCATGGTCACGCCCAGACGATCATCCACCGGGACGATCTCTCCGCGCGCGACGAGGCGGTTATTCACATAAATATCAATGGCTTCGCCGACACGGCGGTCCAGTTCGAGTACGGACCCTGGCGCCAGACGCAAAAGCTCGGACACCTCCATCTGCGTGCGCCCCAGCACGGCCTGGATCTTAACCGGGACGTCAAACACCGGGGCCAGGTCTGCAGCGGCCTTCTGTGTGTCACCTTTGGAATTGCCACTCTGAACAGCTTTGTTCTGGTCGAGTTCCTGGAGGTTCATTGCGTCGTCATTACTCACTGGGACTACTCACGCTTGGTCAGGCAACCTGTGTAAACAGGTCTCCCTGAGGGTTAATGGGTTGAACGAGATACTGCTGGACGATGTCCGCCAGCTGTTCTGCAAGTTCGGCGGGATCATGCGACAAGCCGCCCTTGTCCCAGCTGACGCTCCAGGCACCTGGGACAGCGGACGGGTCGGCTTCGACCTGAAGGTCGAGTTGCGCGGATTTCATCTGATCGAGCAATGGCCCGAGCTCCGGTTCCAGTTCCGGGGCCACTTTAAGGATCAATGTCACCTTCTGAGGCAGCAACTCCGTTGAAGCCTTCAGGCTGGCTTCAACAGCCTCTTTCGGAAACTGTGCAAGGGCGACACCTGAAATCTGACGCGCCAGATTGAGCGCCAGTTCTGCCGCTTCGCGGCGAAGTCGGGTCGCCAGTTCCACGGCATGAGGCAGAACAGGTTCCAGCTGCGCCAGCATGGCTTCTGCGCTCGCGGCCAGTCGTCTCTGAGTCTCTGCTTCAACAGACTGGATGGCTTCGACACGGGCGGCCTCAACAGCCTCCTCTAGCTCGGTTGACGTATACCGGCGAAACTTGCTCTGGCCCTCATTCAGAATTCGGCCGTCTTCACCGAATTCGGCAGAGAACGGGAATTTGTCAGTCTCAGTAGATGAGCTCATCATCACCTCCACCTTCTGACAGCATGATTTCACCACGGCCCGCGAGATCCTTGGCGGTAAACACCATTTCGGTCTGCGCCTGATCGACATCTTTCAGACGAACCGGGCCAAGGGCCTGCATGTCGTCTTTCAGAAGCTTCGCGGCGCGTTCGGACATATTTGACAGGAACAGATCGCGCAGATCGTCGGACGCACCTTTGAGCGCCAGCGCAAGTTTGTCCTTTTCGACACTGCGAAGCAGAGTCTGAATGCCACCCGGATCGAGTTTTGCCAGGTCTTCAAAGACGAACATCAGCGCACGGATTTTGTCCGAGGCCTCGCGATTGCGTTCTTCCAGACTGGAGAGGAAACGGCCCTCTGTCTGACGGTCGAAACTGTTGAAGATCTCAGCCATCAGCTCGTGGCTGTCGCGCTTGGATGTCCGCGCAAGGTTCGACATGAATTCCGACCGGAGCGTGAGCTCGATCTTGTCCAGAATATCGCGCTGCACCGGCTCCATGCGCAGCATGCGCTGCACGCATTCGATGGCGAACTCTTCCGGCAGGGCTGCGAGAACGCGCGCCGCATGGTCCGCCTTGATCTTCGAAAGCACAACGGCAACAGTCTGCGGATATTCATTCTTGAGATAATTCGCCAGAACCACCTCATTCACATTACCCAGCTTATCCCACATGGTCCGGCCAGCAGGACCACGGATTTCCTCCATGAGGGATTCCACCTTCTCAGGCGGCAGAAAGTTCAACAGCAGTTTATGGGTCTGCTCATACGTACCCATAATCATGCCCTGGCTCGTCATCTTTCCGACGAACTCGCTGATCAGAGCTTCGACAAGCTCCGATTCGACAACGCCCAGACCAGACATGGCATGTGAAACCTCGCGGATTTCATCTTCGCCCAGACGTTCCCAGACAGGCGCCATATTCTCGCCGAGCGCCATCAGAATAATGGCGGACTTCTCCGCACCCGTCATGTTCTGGAGCTTGTTGCGCACCTTGACGGACGGGCCCGAACTTTGCCCTCCACCAGCGCCGATTGCGGCTGTGGCCAGTTGTGCGAGCGCTTCTGTTTCTTCGCTCATCACATAGCCCTCTGCTCAGATTCATTCAGCCAGTTGCGCAGAATGGAGACAGATTCATCAGGGTGTTGATCGATCATGTCGGCGATCTTTTTCATGGACGAGGCTTTCACCTGCCCAGAAACGTTTGCCACATCGATAGAGTGTTCAAGTTCGTTGGCAGAGGCTCTTGCACTGTCGGCATCAGGGCCGGACAGCATCGGCACACCGCCGCGCCCCGAACCATCCGTCATTGCCAGTTTAACCGATTGCGGTCCCTTCAGAAGACCTGAAACCAGTGGTCGGATGACGAAGAAAATCACGGCAAGGCCACCAAAGAACAAGGCTGCAAGTTCAACTGCGCGCATGATGTCGTTCTTGGAGAAATCCAGAAAACCGGAAGCCGACGATGTGCCGAGTGTCGTATCCGGCAGAGCGAACTTCATATTGACCACTTCAACAATATCGCCGCGTGTCTGGTCATAGCCGATAGCCGACCGCACCAGTGCAGCAAGCTGCGCCAGCTCCGCCTCGGTGCGCGGCTGATAGGTCATTTGCGCAGCTTCACCTTCCGCGACTTCCGCAGGCAAAACGCCGGCATGATCAATCGCCACGGCGACGGATAAACGGTTGATGGTGCCGCCTTCGACAATCTCTGTCTGGGTGGTCCGGGAGATTTCGTAATTGACGGTTTCTTCGATGCGGGAAGACTGGCGGTCCTCGACCGGTCCATCAACTGCGTTGTTTTCCTGATTCGGCAGATTTTCCTGAACGGTGGTCGCTTCCTGCCGACCACGGATCCTGTCTGATTGTGATTCTTCAACAGTGGTCGACCCACGAACAACCCGGCCATCAGGATCAAAAGTCTCAGACGACCGCGTGATGCGATTAAAGTCGACATCCGCACTGATTTGCACGCGCGCTGCGCCCGGTCCAACGACCGGCTCAAGCTGAGCAAGCACTTTCTGACGAAGCTCTTCTTCAATCATCGCGCGGCGCTCATCGGCGGTCATGCCGCCAATACCGCCGGCACCATCACTGGATGCCGCCGCCAGAAGTCGTCCCTGACCGTCAAGCAGCGTAACCTGCTCAGGCTTCAGGCCCGGTACGGCGCTGGCTGCGAGATTTCGAATCGCACGGATATTGGCGCCATCCAGCGACCGGCCGACAACATCAACCACAATCGATGCCGTTGGCTCGCGCTCGTCTTTTTCGAACAGGCGACGTTCGGGCATGACAAGGTGCACACGCGCTGATCGCACGGTGTCGAGAGACGCGATCGTGCGCGCGAGTTCGCCCTCGAGCGCACGCAAGCGATTAACGTTCTGAATAAACGTGGTCGCGCCCAGCGCATCCTGCTGGTCGAAGATTTCATAGCCAATAGACCCGCGAGACGGCAGTCCCTCGGACGACAGCATAAGCCGCGCATCCATGACCTGGTCGCGGCTCACGAAGATGGACGAGCCATCTCCCCTTAATTCATATCTGATGTTGGACTGGTCGAGCCGCTCCGCAATCTGGGAGGCTTCAGACAATTCTAGTCCGGAATAGAGGAGCGCTTTCTGCGCGCTCCCTGTCTTCAGGAACAATGAAGACAGGACACCACCAACGATTGCCAGAACAATCAGCGCCGCGATGATTCGCGTCTGGCCGATGCCTGCAATCGAAAATCCGCTTTTTTTCTGTTCTGTGTCAGCCATTTCTGCCTAGCCAATGTCCTGTGAAAGGTACGACTAGGCAGGAATTTCCCACCTCACTGTAAAGGAGGCCTTAACAAGTACGAACAGAAATCAGATTTTTCTTAAGTGCGATATTGCTGGACGCGGGTCACGCGGAGCCCTTTAGAACCATGACGGTTGTAAAGTTTCTCCCAGCAGGAAAATTCTTCCTCGCTGATACTGTAACGTTCACACGCTTCCTTAAGGGTTAGTAGACCGCCATGAACGGCGGCAACAACTTCCGCCTTGCGACGGGTCACCCAACGACTAATTCCTGGATCCGGAAGATCCTTGAGTGTGATCTGACGGCCATCTGGTCCTGGCACGGAATCGATCACTTGGTTTTGCTGTACCATCATGCAGCCCTTCTTTTTGGAGCTTGGTTCGTGATGGACTAACTATAGGCACAGAGTTTTTAAGACCCTCCTCCGCTCAATCGGAGGAATTGATGAAAACTTAATAGAAATTTTTTCGAACGACGGACCCATTGCACAAAGCCGGAGACTGGCTCCGGCTTTGCTTCATGTCTTTTACTACACTGAATTTAATCAGGAATCAGGCCTTATCGCTTGATACTGATCAACTCGTTCAGCATCTCATCAGCAGTCGTCACAATCTTGGACGACGCAGAATAAGCACGCTGGGTCACAATAAGATCTGTAAATTCTTGCGCCAGATCGACGGTTGAGGCTTCCAGTGCTCGCGACTGAACAACGCCAGCACTGCCCTCATTTGCCGCCTTCATGTTCAGCTGACCGGCATCCGGAGACGCGCTGTATGCGCCGCCAGCTTCAAGGTTCAGACCAGAGACATTCGCGAAGGTTGCCAGCGGCAACTGATAAATGGCGCGGGACAGGCCGTTTGTGAAAAGCGCATTCACATAACCATCCTGATCCACTTCAACAGAAGAGAGAACGCCATAGGCGCGGCCATCAACCGTTGATTCGATCAGCTCGGATGGCGTGTCATACTGTGTCAGACCACCTGGAGAGATCGCACCACCAATATCAAGTGTCAGCGTCTGATCGGCGAGGCCTGCATCCGTCGCCCAACCAACCTGCGGGTCAGTGGCAACAGTATCAGATCCCAGAATATCGATTGTCGTCGGCAGTGTGGTGTTCGCTTCATCCAGCTGGCCAAACGGCGTAAAGCTCACAACGCCCGACGCCAGCATACCATCCGGACGACCGGTATCCTGCATGTCGGTAGCAGGCACAGCATGAATTTCAGCGAACCACTCATTCGCATTGTTCGGCGACTTCAGGAATGAAACAGCCAGCGTACGGATGCCGCCAAGCGAATCATAAACCTGGATTGTGCTCTGGAAGTCTGGCGTGAAATCACCGGATGCCATGCTCGACGTCGGATCAACCGTCAGGTCATAATTGACCGCGTCCGGATTGAGTTCCTGCGAAGCCATCAGATTTGCAGAGAAAGAGATATTGGTTGTGGCTTCCGCCGCACCGCCAATATTGGAGATTTTCACCGGCTCCAGAACGTTCAGGTCAGTGGGGCCAGTTGGGATAGGGTTGGTCTCGTCAATCGGCCAGCCATAGAGGTAATAGCCAGATGTATTGGCGAGATAGCCTTCATTGTCAGGCTCAAACTGACCTGAGCGCGTGAAGAAATAGCCATCTGTCGCGGTCGCGTCAGCAGCTTTGCGACGCGCCACAAACATACCATCGCCCGAAATAGCAAGGTGAGTTGAGAAGTTCGAAGACTCCAGCGATCCCTGCTCGCTCAGCATGGCGCGGTTAGAGGCGATCACACCGCCCGCATTATAATGAGAATAGCTGTCCTGTTCGACCAGAAGAGCCGTGAAATCGCTGCGCTGACGTTTGAAGCCAATCGTGTTGGCATTTGCGATATTGTCTGACGTTACGGCCAGAGCGGATGCATTCGCACGCAGACCTGACGTCCCGGCGAGAAGTGCTGTATTGATACTCATCTCGAGTTACTCCTTGAAAAGTCACCATCAATTTTCGTTTTTGGTCGACCTTTTCGAGGTCTGTTTCGCTGTTGCGTGGCAGGACATTCAGTCCCGCCTTATTCCATCACCGACTGATCAGGTTTCTGAGATCAGTCGAAGAATTTGGCTGAATGTGAACACGCCTGCACCGGTCGACAGGGCGGTTGTGCCGGTCGACAGATCAATTGCATTCACTTTGGATCGGACATGGACCGGAACGTTAAGCGTCTCGCCGCTGCCATCGACGGCGCGAATGACGAGCGTATAAGTTCCATCCAGAAGATTGGTGCCGCCATCAGTCGAACCAGACCAGTTCAGTTCGGCCTGCCCTGCATCAGTGTCGAGTTCGCCTGAATAAACAGTGCGCCCCAATTCTGAAATGATGGCAAAGTCGGCGGACTCTACGCCTTGCGGCAGGTCGTAAACCCACTCAATGCCGTCATCACCCAGATCGGCTGTCAACGAGTCGATCTCAATCGTCTTGCCCAGATAATTGGAGAGGCTCGCTGCAGTGGAGCTTGCTGTCATGGCGATCAAATCGCCGAGGTTCTGGTTGGTCTGGATTTGCTGTTCCACGCCGGAGAACTGCACCAGCTGCTGAGTGAACTGCGTTGAGTCGACCGGTTCCAGCGGATCCTGGTTTTGCAGCTGCGCCGTAAGAAGGCTCAGAAACGTGTCAAAATTCTCCGCCAGCTGTGACGAGGAGTTGGACACATTGGTCTGATTACTCACGAAAGATGATACGGCGTCGACCATGAATGGCTCCTATGCCCTTACGTCCAGTCGCGACTGCGACCAGATTTCGATTTCTGTGTTTCTGGAAACGAATGCGTCAGCGCGGCGGATCTCTTCATCCTGCGGCGCATTCTGTGCGTCGTCTGCTTCGCCCTCTGCGGACCAGTCATGACCATGGCCTCCAGCCTGACGATCATTGACCTCAACTTTCACGCCGTCTTCAGACAGTGAGAGGCCTGCTTGTGTCAGAGCATTTTCAAGCGATCTGAGGCCGCGCGTCAGCGCATCAGCGGCGGTCGGGTCCTGTGCTGCCAAAACAGCATGAACCCGACCATCGCGATCCACTTCCACACGCACATCAACTTTTCCGAGCTCAGCAGGGTCGAGCCGGATTTCAAACTTGGAGGTTTTGCCATCAAATCGTTCAAGCATGCGATTTGAGACCTGAGATAAGACAGCCGCCGCCTGAGACGGATTGGCTGCTCTCGGCGCATTGGTGACAGCATCAATTCCGCGCGAGACAGGCGTCTGTACAGACTTGTCCTGCGGCAGAAGATCAGGTGTGTCTTCAGTCTGAATAAGCGGGTCAGCGTCTGTCTCCGGCAGGAGCGCCACCGAATTATCCGTCGACGCGGCCGTCACAGGAGCCGGACTTGTCGGCTGTGATGGCGTAACTGGCTGAGCTGCAGGTTTTACGTCGGATTTTGCATCCGATTGCACTGTGCCCGCCTTGGAACCATCCGCAGATTTCGCGCTATCCGCTGGCACTCGCGGCGATGATGCTTCAGCTGGCGCAGTGTTCAGGGCTTTCATCTCAGCTGGCATGGCCGATGACTGCATGAGTGAGGATGCTTGCGCTGGAATAGCCGCCAATGGACCTGAGACAAAACCTGTCGCTGCCTGAGCGGGGGTCGCCGCCATAGCTGCAACGTGTTGGGGCTGACGCGCCACAGCGTCAGTCTTGGCAGGCTGAGGCTGCTCAACCGCAGAAGTTGGATGCGTTGCTCGTTTAGGCGCGGAAACTGTCGACGGCACTGTTCGCGAAGAAATCGACGTCTCAGTTACGCTGACCGGCGATGACTGGCGAGAAGTCGCAAGCGGTTGATCCGGATCGGCAGGCGCTTGCCCGGCAGCCTTTGGTGCCTGCGAAACATCGCGCTGGACCTCCAGGTTCTGCGAAGCATTAAAGGATGCCGGCGGAAGCTGAACAGCTTTCTGATCTGGCTGGCTGAGCTGAGCGGCCATCTGTACATCAGGGCGCACCCGATTGGTCGCGCCGGCCTGAGCATCAATCGCGATCTTCTGAAATTCAGGTGAAACGGTTTCGCGTACTGAAAGATCAACCCCGACGTGGCGCGCCGGGCGAGCAGGATCAGATGATTGTTGGGTCGGTTGGCCAAGCGCAACACCAGAATGCGTCACACGCACTACGGCCTGCGCTTCTGGCTGGCCGGTCTGCAAGATATTTGTGAAAGCGGTTGTCTCAAGCGCGGAGAAACGCGACGGAGCCAAAGCGGCAGCAGAAGCTTTCGCATCCGCGGCCAGAGGCGACTGAACAATGGTGTCTGAGGCCGGAACAGAAACGAGAGACAGCGTCGGCGCAGTCACGCTGTCTGCTTTTGTCAGCAACTCACCGAATCCCGTTGCGCGTCCGGGCACGCTTGTGTTTGGCGCGACTTCCGCACCCTCACCTGTCACCACACGCCCATCATAAAGGGTATTGCTGGTCGGGCGAGTTACGTCAGTTGCGAATGATGGAACATTTTGAGGCGTCGAACTGTCTGAAACCGGCGCGACCTGAACAGGTTGGCCGTCCTGCTCAGTCACCTGAAGAGATGCGGTGAGAATATCCATACCCTTCGGCGCAACCGCTTCGGGCGCGGAAAGAACAGCCAATGGATTGATCGCAAGCGCGGCGTCTGTCTCGCTTTCCTCAGCAGTCGTTTGAGATGTCTCAGTCGTCTGAGAAAGAAAGCCCGAGAAACCTTCCCGGAAGGATTTTCCAAGCGCCTGAATATCAGACTGCGGAGCTGATGAAGAAACCGGCGACCGAAGCAATTGCGAGAATGGTGGAGCGCCGTCTCGCGCCAGAGCATTGCGCAGCGCAGACTCAAATCCTGACGCGTCGACACCCGTCAAGGAAGATGAACCAGAGGTAAACCCCGTTTCTGCAAGACCGAAGAACGGCACAATACTCATAAACAACTCCAGACGCACTGATCGCGTCATCGGATTCATGAGAGCAAACGGACTGCCAGAAGAGTTTCCGAGAAGTTAAGCCTATTTTTCCTATATTTTTCAATGTACTGAAATTTTTGGTGAGATTTGATTAAAGTTTGAAATTCGCCCGATAACACTTTCTGCCGAGCGTCTCGGTAATTCCTGCCCGGTCAAAAAGTAATGCTTGTAGTCATTTGCTTTTCCGGCGGCCCCAAACTTTTCACACTCCGTCAATAATTGCGAAATCTCCGCTTAATATAATTTCGCCTATAATAAGTAGAAACCGGGCAACCGGTCTGGAAAAGACGGAATTGCGTGATGAGTATCAACAATGTTTTGAATACAGGACTAAGCGCCCTCCTGAGTAATCAGGCGGCCCTGCGTGTCACGTCCAATAACATCGCAAACGTCAATACAGAAGGTTATGTGCGCCAGGATGCGCGCATGGAACAGGTTGTTCTGGACGGCAAAGGCGCTGGCGTCTCGGTCATGGTTCAGCGCGCAGCCGATCGCTTCCTTGCAGCCGCCCACACATCCAGCATTTCCCGCGCCAGTCAGTATGAAGTCTCAGCCGGTCTTCTTGACCGCGCGCAATCGAGCTT
>NZUJ01000122.1 GCA_002701295.1 Ponticaulis sp.
CAATCATTGTTCAACACAATGTCCCGCTTGGCGCCGTTGCGGCCGTTGACTTCATCCCTCGGGAATGGACCCGACCGCAGCGTCAGATTCTGAAACGTATGGCCCGCCAGATATCGGTCTATATTGAGGCCCGGGCCCGACTGCTCACCAGCGGTGACACACGACAACCCGGCCTCCGCCTCGTCGCTTCGAATTAACGTCGCCTACAGGGCCGCCTCAACCGCCACCGCCAACGAACGGTGCGGCGCAGGACTCGCCTGCGCGGGTCGAGCCAAAAGACGTGCCATCGAGCAGGGTAAACTGGCCGTCTTCAAGACGGATTGTGCCTGATGAGACGTCTTCAGGAACATTGTTCCCACCATCCGGTGTCAGAATCAGCAATCCGGTCTCTGTCTCGTACTCATACTCACCCCAATAATCCTTGTAACTTTCAAACGGCGTCCAGGTGACAGAAAATGTACCGTCGCCTTGGAAGATCAGCTCGCGAATAATGGAGTCTTCTGAACAGCTGCCGTCATTTTCCTGCGCCCAATACCCGACCAGAGGATTGGCGGCACCGTCATATACATTGATCGTGGCAGAAATCGTCTCCACCCCGCCATAGCTGGTCGTCAGAATAATCTTGCTTCCCGGCTCTGCGGCCTGTGTCAGGGTCGCATAGACCATGCCGTCCTCCTGCCGGGAAAAACTGACCGCTTCCTCCGGCATGGCAGACATGTCGCCGATACATCCGGACGGAAGGTCTTCGAAATGCCCGGGATGGGTCGAAAAATAAGGTGTCAGCCCGACGGTACCGCCAACTTCACGCGATGGCGGTTCAATCCAGAATAGGTGCGCACCATTTTCATTATAGGGACACGCACCTCCGCTCAGCGGCGCGACCGACACATCCACCTCTGCCCCTGCTCCGGCGGTTGACTCACATGCAGCAAGAACCAGCACACCAGCCAGCGCGACCCATAATTTTGTCATCATAGTCTTTCCCGGATTATCATTTTGAAAACAGGCTAGAAACTCCCCGGCAATTCGGCAAGTCACGAAGGTGCCTCGATTAAAAATGCCGTGTCACCGGCGCAATTTCGTCCGGTCGACGCCAGCCAATACGCATGAAACGGATATAGCCCAGAGCGAGTAGCAAGCCGAGCACGATCCCCGCCATACTGGTCACGAAACTGGCGGGCTCAAACATATGTGGGACGTCAGAATACTGCATCGGCCTGCCCCGACCTAATAATAGCGGCCTGAAGATCAAAACCGCACCAACAAGGCTGATCACTCCACCATGCGCAACAGTCAGCGCAACACTCCACAGCCGCGACCGCTCTTTCCGCATTAGTGACAGCATCGCCAAAGCACATAGGGCCCCAACCAATGCCGCCGCGTGAAATCCACTCATGATGATATCTCTCACAGAGACAGACCCATCGCCCGCTTCTGGATTGACGATCAGACTTGCGACCAGAAACACCAGCGCAAACACCACATAAACTGCTGCTTCAAGGCTCAATCCTCCGCGCTGGCGCCAGATGTAGCCGCCCGTAATCAGGCCCAAACCGAACAGCAGGGCACCTCCGAACCCGGCATGGTGCAACACAACATCCGACCAGCCCGGCGAACCGCTCATCAACCAGATCACATCATGAAAAAACGGAGAGAGCGCCAGAAAAGCGAGCGCAATACTACTCAACACATAAGACAACCCTCGCAGTGCAGGCGCCTCCGCATAGGAAAAGCCAGCCGCCAGCAGACCGGACATCGGAAAACAAATCGTCAGCGCCATCCGGTGCGACACAATCAGATTTCCATGCATTTCCCGCAGTTCAGGTGTCACGAATATCTGCAGGCCAGGCGCCAGATACTCAGCCTGAATGATCATGCCGCTGAAGAGTCCGGCCAACAGGCACATAAGCCCTGCCCATAAGGATACACGCCTGACCAGCATTTGCCCACTTTCAGCCTTGCTCATGACTTCGTCACACTTATCTGATAATGCCACACCATGGCGAATAAATACGCACATATTTCTCCGGCCCCCCGGGCTTTGCTGATCGGCTATAAGGCGACGCTTTCTGCGGCGCTTTTTTCAGTTGGTGTGCGGTGTCGTCATGAGCCAACCTGTTCGGAATATGCCGCTGAAGCCTGGAGCAAGCATGGCTTCATGACGGGTGTACGCCTGGGCGCCGGTCGCCTGCTACGCTGCCGTCCGGGTGGCACTTCCGGCTATGATCCGGTGCCTGATGAGGCACCCGGCTGGCACGTCGTCAAACCGACCACGACAACAACCACACGAACTTAAAGCACGTCCCGGAGGATAAAGGCTGCTGGCCGGGGCGTGTGAAAAAGCTCCGGCGATCTGGCTTTTGCAGATTAACAGGGGTGGTTTTGCAGCGAAATTTGTCTAAAGAACCGCTAGAGAATTACGAGAGCAAAGATATGCTGGAAGTCACGCTGCCGGATGGCGCGAAACGCGAATATGAAGATGGCGTCTCTCCACGAGACGTCGCTGAATCCATCTCCAAATCCCTCGCCAAGAAAGCCCTCGCCGCAAAGGTCGATGGTGAACTGTGGGATCTGAACCGTCCGCTCGAGGGCAATGCCGAGGTGGCGATCGTCACCGAACGCGATCCTGAAGCGCTCGAACTCATCCGCCACGATGCGGCGCACGTTCTCGCTCAGGCCGTTCAGGAACTCTTCCCCGGCACTCAGGTCACCATCGGTCCGGTGATCGATGACGGCTTCTATTACGACTTCGCTCGCGACGAACCTTTCTCCACCGATGACTTCGAGAAGATCGAAGCCAAAATGGCGGAGATCATTGATCGTGACCTGCCGATCAATCGTGAGGTCTGGCAGAAAGAAGACGCCATCGCGCACTTCAAAGACATTGGCGAAAAATACAAAGCCCAGATCATCGACGACATCATTCCGCCGGGCGAGCCAATCACGCTCTATGCGCATGCTGACCAGTGGTCAGATCTTTGCCGCGGCCCGCACCTGCCATCAACGGGTAAACTGCCCAAAGCTTTCAAGCTGATGAAGCTTGCGGGGGCTTACTGGCGCGGCGATTCCAATAATGAAATGCTTCAGCGGGTCTACGGCACTGCCTGGGCAAACGAGAAAGATCTCAAGGCGCACCTTCATCGCCTCGAAGAAGCGGAAAAGCGCGACCACCGTAAGCTGGGTCGTGAGCTCGATCTCTTCCACATGCAGGAAGAAGGTCGCGGCATGGTGTTCTGGCACAAGAAGGGCCTGCGTCTCTGGCATGCTGTTGAAAGCTATGTTCGCCGTCGCCTGGATGCCGCTGACTACGAAGAAGTCCGCACACCACAGGTGCTCGACCGCAAGTTCTGGGAACAGTCAGGCCACTGGGACAAGTATCGCGAGAACATGTTCATCGCCGAAACGGCTGAAGATGAAACACTCTCGCTCAAACCAATGAACTGCCCGGGTCACGTTCAGATTTTCAAACAGGGCCAGAAATCCTATCGCGATCTTCCGCTTCGCATGGCTGAGTTCGGTGCCTGCCACCGCTATGAGCCGTCAGGCGCATTGCACGGGCTGATGCGCGTTCGCGCCTTCACCCAGGACGACGCACACATTTTCTGCCGCGAAGATCAGATTGAAGACGAAACGGCGAAATTCATCGCGCTGGCAAAATCCATTCACTCGGATTTCGGTCTTGAAACGCATCACATCAATCTGGCGACGCGCCCTGAGGTTCGCGCCGGGTCTGATGATTATTGGGACAAAGCCGAAGCCGTCATGAAGTCGGCGGCCATCAAGGCCGGTGTTGAACCGGTCATCGCCGAAGGTGACGGCGCGTTCTATGCGCCGAAACTCGACTTCATCGTCAAGGATGCGATTGGCCGTGAATGGACCTGCGGAACGATCCAGTTGGACTATGTTCTGCCAGAACGTCTGAACGCGGAATATGTCGGTGAGGATGGCGGCAAACACCACCCTGTTATGCTGCACCGTGCGATTCTCGGTTCACTCGAGCGCTTTATCGGCATTCTGATCGAGAACTGCGCAGGCGCTTTCCCAATGTGGCTCGCGCCTACACAGATCGTTGTAGCCAACATTTCAGATGACTCTGCCGATTATGCCCGTGAAGTCGTCAAAGAACTGGAATCTGCTGGCCTGCGTGTCGAAATCGATCTTCGAAATGAGAAGATCAACTATAAGATCCGCGAACACTCCCACCAGAAAATTCCTTACATTGCTGTCGTCGGCAATAAGGAAGCTGAAAATCGTGCGGTTGCACTTCGGCAGTTTGGCGGAAAGCAGCAGGATATCATGCCACTGTACGAGGCAAAAACCCGCCTCAGAAACGAAGCCTTGCCGCCAGATCTGCGCTAGCGTCAATTGTGGCAGAAAAGTGTTCCCATATTACGTGACGCACATTAGAGTGTAACGTAATTGAATGTGGGCAAATAATTGATTGTAGCGTACTGGTTCTGGTTATTGGCCCTGAGCCTCTGGTGGGTGATCGCCCATATGGGGGCGCAGGGCGGTGCGCCCGTCATGACGCTGATCGGCGTTCTGGCGCTACCGCTTCTGATCTGGAAGCGACCCAAAATCAGTCTCGACTTTCTTGTTTTTTGTGCCTTTCTGCTCTGGATTGTCATCACCGTCACCTGGGCAGACAATCATGGCAATCCGCTCGTCGAGTTTGACCTCTCGACCGGAGTGATTGCGGTAAAGTCCGCAGGTCTGCGGATTGTGTTGTCGGCATTGATCTTTGCCTATGCCTTCTGGGCGCTCTCACAACTGAAAGCCGAACGCTATAATCGTGCCGTATGGGCGGGCCGCATCGGGCTTGGCATTCAAGCACTTCTGATGGTGGGCTGGGTGTTCGCCTTCTCTGCGCTTGAAGCCTATGGCCGGTCTCAGACCGATGAAGCGAGCATGTATCAGAACATGATGCGTGTGGTGAACATCAGTGTCTTGATGGTCCCGCTACTGGTTGCGCTACTCCCTGTCAGAAATGTGTGGGTCAAAGCGGCGGCTTTCGTGCTTTGCATGGTTGGCTTGTTCATTATCGCACGCCGGCCAGTTCTCGATGTGTCCGCCGCTATTCTCGCAATTCCCGCCGTATCGCTGATGGTGGGCCTGTCTTTCATTCTGAAACAGCACATCTACCGGCTGCTCGGATATGGGACAGCCGCACTGATCCTTCTCATGCCAGCCTTTATCGCTCTCCTCAGCCGCGTGGCCGGCGATGGCGCATCACTGCCAGCCTCATTCAAGTCTCGTATTGATAGCTATCAATATGTCTTCGCCAGAATTCAGGAGAAGTTTCTCTTTGGCTGGGGCGTCGGGACGACGGCAGGATGGGATGAAACCACACGGGTCGCTGCGCCCGACGGAACTATCGTTGATTACCCGATCGTTCCCGGACACCCGCATAATGGCGGATTACATGTCTGGGCAGAGACCGGACTGATTGGCGCTTTGCTGCTCGCTGCTTTTGCCATCTTGCTTGGCGAGAGACTTGCACGTACCTCAAACAAAAACACAGACGTCATTATGTCCGCGACAGGTATCTGGACCGGTGCACTCATTCTTGCATCGCTTTCGTACAGTCTTTGGAATGATGCTTTCTGGGGAGCCATTGTCTTATGCGCCAGTTGTACCATGGCGATCTCGCGCTCGACGCAGATGAAGACACAGAAACTGCCGTGAAACCGCAGGTCAAGCCTTCGGTAAGCGCGATTGTAGTCACCTTCAAATCCGGTCCGCGGTTGAAGGAGTGTCTCTATGCGCTTTGCGTTGAGAAGGACATCAGCGAGATCATTGTCGTCAATCACGGCAATGATGACTTCCATACCGAGTGGCTCGAAAACTTCCGGGCACCAGACCACGTGCATGTCGAAGTGCTCACCGGCCATGGCAATATCGGCTATGCCGCCGGCATCAATCTGGGCGCCAAAAAGGCGACTGGCGAACGGTATCTGATCATCAATCCTGACGCCGTCATCAAATATGGCTCGATTTCTGCGTTGGAGAATGCCCGCAGCAAGCGCAACTCCCCCTGCCTCGTTGGCGGGAAGATCATGTATTCGGATGGCGAAGAACAACGCGGGGGTCGACGTGAACTGATGACACCATGGCGGGCCTTCACGACATTTACCGGCCTACATGTTCTTGAAAAATACAGTCAGGCCTTCCGCAATCTTCATCGCGAGAAAGACCCTGAACCAAAGGGTCCGGTCAGTATGCCCGTAATTTCCGGGGCTTTCTGTTATCTCACCGCAGAGGATTTCAAATTGCTGGGCGGTCTGGACGAATCCTATTTTCTGCACGTCGAAGATATCGATATCTGCCGACGTGTCTGGGAAAAGGGCGGCGAAGTGGTCTACACGCCGAAAGCATCAGCCCTTCACTATGGCTCGACGTCCAAAGTCTCCGCCAGTTTCGTTGAGTGGAACAAGGCAAAAGGACTGGCGCGCTATTTCTTCGTCAACGCAAAGACGGTCGTCGGCAAGGTGTTTGCGAAGCTGAGCATTTTGGCCTTCGCGCCGCTTCTTCTGTTCCGGTCATTCGCGATCCGCATGCTTCAGCAGGTTCGCGAATCCCTCAGAAAGCTGGTCAGCTAGCCATCATACATGCCAGCCCGGACAAGGCTGGAAGGAATATCGTGCCCAAGAATACCTGACAGCCATTTGGCGGTATCAATCATTTTCGAAAGCTCAATACCGGTTTCAAACCCGGCTCGTTCCAGCATGTAGACGACATCTTCCGTGGCCACATTCCCCGTCGCGGCAGGCGCAAACGGACAGCCGCCAATACCGCCGCAACTCGCATCCACAACATCGACACCGGCCTTCACGGCCGCCGCAACGTTTGCTAGTCCTGTGTTCCGCGTGTCGTGAAAATGCACCCTCAGAAATACATCTGGCGCATGAAGGCGGATTTCTTCAATCCGGTCTTCCACCAGCCATGGGTCTGCCACGCCAATAGTATCACCAATGCCAACTTCTCCGACACCGGCCCGCTGCGCCTGAGCGGCAAGACCACCCACAACGCCTTTCGCGATGTCACCCGTATACGGGTCACCAAAAGCGACAGAAATGGTGGCCGAAAGCGGAATGCCAGCTTCATGTACCAGAGGTGCACACTGGGCCAGCATGTCCGCGCTTTCCTGCGGGCTCATGCCCTGATTTTTTTGTCCGAACCCCTCGCCCGCGACCAGCACAAAGTTGATCTCATCCGCTTTCGCATCAATCGCGCGGCGGACGCCTTTTTCATTCAGCGCCAAAGCAATGTGCCGCACGGCGCCTGATCGGTTGAGCCCGGCAAACACCTCAGCACTATCCGCCATTTTAGGTACGGCGCGCGGGGAAACGAAACTTCCTGACTCCATTCGGGTCACGCCGCACTCGATGAGACGCTCTATGAATTCGAGCTTCTGACTGGTTGTCAGATTGGCCGGGTCGTTCTGCAAGCCGTCACGCGGGCCGACTTCTACAATATCAATTCTTCTGGACATAATGCGTATCTAAGCTCTGCATGGCCCGTCTTCGACCCTCAGGGCAATAAAATGAACCGGGTCACCATTGGAATAATTCAGCGCGTAGACGGGCTGGCTTTCGCGCACACAGCGGCCCTGCTCTGCCGCCTGCGTTCGGATATGCTCAAGCGCTGGTGCGCCCTTCTCATCTTCCAGATTGATCACCCAGGCCATGATAGGCGCCTCGTCGCGTAGTGGCAGATTGCTCATGGACTCAGGACTGATCTTCACATCTGTGCCTGTTGTGAACACAAAGCTCGGCTCGGCATAACCTATGGCCTGAACCATAACTGGTTCAGCGCCCTCGCACCCTTCCTGACCAGGTAGCGCGCAGATATCTCCCAACGCGCTTCGCGCGGCGACAGTCGCCTGCACCCAGGTCTGTTCTGGCAGAACGAGCACGCGAATATGCCAACCCAGTGTGACAGCCGTCAAAACAGCCAGAGCCACCGAAAGCTGGTATTTCCGAAGCACTGATGTCACCACCACGGCCAACAGGCCAGCCAGAACCAGCGCCAATGGCCAGGTGACAAGTGCAACGCTGCTCCAGCTTGCCAGAACTGTCTCCGCACTCACCGATTTGAAGTCACCTGCGGCTTCGGTCGTCACCTCGTGCAGCCCAAGCGGCGAGATCAGAGCGGTAAACATCACTCCACCAATGAGGAACAAACCGAGCGAAATGTATCGGCTCACCGGCAAGCGCTCACCGCTCACCAAACGCCAGATTCCATACCCGCAAACCAGAGCAAGCGCAGGATAGGCGGGCAGAACATAATGGCTCAGCTTGGTCGGCAGAAACTCAAACACCAGCCAGGTTGGCAGCGCCCAGGCCAACAGGAAAATCAAGCCGTTAGTTTCACTGACCTTCCGGCGCACATCGCGCACCGCAACAACCAGCCCCGGAAGCAGGAACAAGGTCGCAGGAAAGAAATGCACGAGCAGGAAAACAAGATGATAGCCAGGCAGCCCGCCATGACCTTCAGAAGCGCCCGCTACCTTGTCGGTCAGGTCCTTGCCAACAGCACCTTCAAGAAACTGTCCGCCAGTCGCGATCTGTACAGCGATAAACCAGGGCAGAACCATCAGAACAAACAGCAAAGGCCCGGGCCACCAGAACAATGTTTTGAACCATACCGCCTTGTGCCGATCCAGCACGAAGCGAACAGCTGCAGCGATCAGCATGGCACCGCCGGCCGCCTTCATAGCGAAACCAACCAGCGCATTCGCTGGTCCGAGATGAATATACGTGTCGAGAAACAGGGCCACGACACCTGCGCATACAAGTGCGGACCACTTCCAGCTTCTTGTCCAGAGTTCAGAAAAGACAATCGCCAAAGCCGCCACCATCGGCGTGACCGGCCCCTTGATCAGAAAACCAAAACCAATCGCGAACCAGAACAGGATCGCCAACCATTTGGGGTGGTCCTCACGGGTCCGCAGGTGAATAAAACTAGCCATGGCAAGGGTTGTGATTGCCACAAGAACGCCGTCGGTCTTTGCAATATGGGCCTCGCTCGTCAGCAGGAAACAGACCCCGAACAGAGCTGAACCCATAAAGGCCGCCCGGCGCCCGACAAGTGGAATACCTGCCCAGAAGACAGCGCAACTCGCGAGGGCCACGCCAATCAGGGATGGCAGGCGATAGCTCCAGATGTCCTTCGCCTCAGGCGAAGAGAACACTTCGGTCGTTGCCACCTGAAGCCAGTGAATACCTGCAGGCTTCTTGTTCCGCAGCCCATCCTGATACCGGATCTGAATATAATCATCGGTTTCAAGCATCTGCTTGGACGCTTGCGCAAAGCGGGACTCATCGCGATCAAGTGCCGGAATCGTGAAAACACCCGGTGCGGCGCTGATCAGTGTGAGGCAGAACACCAGCAAATAGGCGCGTATACCCTTGCTGAGGTGATCAATTATGGACAGCCGATCCATTTAGTGAGTCCCGTCTTGTGCGATTTTCTGCAATATCGCCTTTCCCAATACATGTCTTCCTCTCGCATCATTTGAAGGGAAGCGCTAGAAGACCCTCAAAGCCAGAGCGGAGTATTTAAATTGGCAGACGCAGTTGAACTGAGCATTGTGGTTCCGGTCCACAACGAAGCCGGGAATGCACAGAATCTGGCGCGGGAAATCGCTGAGTCGCTGTCGGGGCGCGCCTTTGAGCTGATTTTCGTGAATGATGCGTCGACTGATGAAACTCTCGACGAACTGATGGCTCTCAAGACAGAGATCCCGCAACTGCGCATTCTGTCCCATCGGAAAAATGCCGGGCAGAGCCGTGCCATTCGCACAGGCTTTCATGCGGCCAGCGCGCCAATCATTGGCACGCTTGACGGCGACGGACAGAATGACCCTGCGGATCTTCCAGAACTTTATCGCCGTCTGACGCGGCCAGATGCACCGGAAAAGCTCGTCATGGTGATGGGCCGACGCGCAAGCCGCAAGGACACCGCCTGGAAGCGTTTCGGGTCCCGATTTGCCAATGCCATCCGCCAGAAACTGTTGAAGGACGGCTGTGACGACTCAGGCTGCGGCCTCAAAGTGCTCAAACGCGACGTCTTTATGAACCTGCCCTATTTCGATCATATGCACCGTTACATGCCGGCGCTCATCGTGGCCGATGGTTATGAAGCGGAGTTTGTAAACGTAAACCATCGCGGCCGCGTCCATGGCGTGTCAAAATACACGAACTTCGGACGGCTCGGCGCAGCACTGTCTGACTTAAGAGGCGTCACCTGGCTCATGAAACGCCGCCGCCTGCCGCACGGTGTCGACGAATTGTAGTTTCTATGCTTAGCTTTCACGCGTGGAGCTTTAAGCATGTTTGGGATGATGGCGTCAGGTGCAGCAGCTGCTCGCTTGGAAGAGCGAAGGCTCCGCGCCAATGGCAAGGGTAAGCGAAGGGGACGACCACTAATGGCTATTTTCGGCATATTTCCACTGCTCATTATTCCAGTGGTCATCTACAATCTCATGGCATTCGTGTTTTCCGGTGGGGGTGAAACCACTGTCGAAGCTGGGGTTGCCTCCAGCCCGGCAATTCTTGAAAGCCTCAGCCAGCCAATGATGTCGCTGCCGATGGTTTCAGGCGCAAACTGGACCATGACAGGCGGTGATCTCCTGATCCTGCTGGGTCTTGTTTTTCTTTTTGCTGAAATCCTGAAATCCACCAGCACCGGCACAGCCACCATCATGAATCACGCGATCTCGATGATCCTCTTCATCGTGTGTCTGGTCGAGTTTCTGCTGTTCAGCAATTTCGCAACATCGGTCTTCTTCATCCTGACCATGACAACATTGCTGGATGTTCTTGCAGGCGTCGTTGTGACCATCGTCTCCGCGCGGCGCGACTTTGCCGTCGGCGAAGGGTTCAGCGGCTAAGCATTCGAGGAAATCATATAAGGGATCAGGGCGCCTCAAGCGCCCTTTTTCATGCAAAGATCAGAATGACCAGCGCAAAAATCGCAAGGTCATAAACCCACCAGCGCCAGGTCCGGCGCTCCTCAGGCTCATCATTCAGGTCGACGCGCTCAGTCAGCAGCAGAGGCTCGGACAGATCCATCAGACAAGCCCCCCTTTTGATTTTCTCACGCCGGCACTTGCTGCAGCTCGATACGCGCGTTGCGCATTCAGATTCTGATCAGACTGCGGTGTGCTCTGACCAACCAGATGCGCGGTGAAATCAGCCGATAACCATTCAGGTGAAGATTGCTGGAAGTGTCTGTCACTGGCGCGACGCCCATGGCCTGAGCGCGCAGACGCCCGACGGTCGCCCATTCTCCGATTGCCACGCTGACGTCGGTCTGATCCGTTCCGGCCAGAACCCGGCTCGCGCGGCGCGTTCTCCCGGTGATAACCGAGCTGCGGATGTGCCAGACTGGCACCAGAAAGAGCAGGAATACGCGTCATACGAGAAATACTGCAGACTCAATGCCAGATAACACGAATTGTTGCACCCACAACACAATGCCACTCTAACATTTTTTTCATTTTCTTTTTCGCTTTTATGTGGTATTTAAAACACATCAACAGTCGATCACAAAAAGCGCTTTCCCCCCGCTGATCGGTTGTACAGCCGGATTTCCCCTCCCGGCTCGCTTAAGGCGACAAAGGCCCGGACCCTCCCCAAGGTCCGGGTGCTTTGTATCTGGCTACTGACTTGTCATTCGGTCTGACTCGTGGGCATGAGATGGCCATGTCTGACTTATCGATTGTTACCTGGAATATTAACTCGGTACGCCTGCGTGCCGAACGTGTCGCTGACTTTCTGAAAGAGCATCAACCCGATGTGCTCTGCCTGCAGGAAATCAAATGTCGCGAGGCGCAGTTCCCGTCCTCGGTTTTCCGCGATGCCGGATATGAGCATATCCAGATTTGTGGACAGAAAGGCCTTCACGGCGTGGCGACAGTGTCTCGTCTGCCCATCGAAGAACTCACAGCGCCGGAATTCTGCGGTCAGGGCCATGCCCGTATCGCCGCCAGTCGGATTGGCGGCTTTGAGATCCACAACATCTACCTGCCAGCTGGTGGCGATGAGCCTGATCCCGAAATCAACGACAAATTCGCCCACAAGCTCGACTTTCTTGACCGCATGGAACGCATTTATGGCGGCCACTCTACAGACGATCCCTTGATTATCGTCGGTGATCTCAACATCGCGCCACAGGAGCATGATGTCTGGTCACACAAACAGCTCCTCAAGATTGTCAGCCATACGCCCGTCGAAACAGACGCCATGGCCCGCATCATCAAGGCAGGCCAGTTCACGGACCTCGCCCGCCGCGAACATGAGCCTGGCCAGAAACTCTATACATGGTGGAGTTACCGCGCGAAGGACTGGGCCGCCGCAAATCGGGGACGCCGCCTCGACCATATCTGGGCCAACCCGGCAGCGGAACCGAAAGCGATTCCCGGCACATTTCGTATTCATCTCGACCAGCGCGGCGGCTTCAAGCCATCAGACCACGCGCCGGTTCAGATGACTTTCAAGGGCGCGTGAGGCTTAACCCTCAAGACGGGCGCGCCTCACGCCCCGTCATAAGCCTCCTTCACCCATGCCTTCACCTCGGCGTCAAATTCATCAACGGAGCTTAGCTTCACCAAGTGTGAACACATGGCATTTTTAGACGCCTCAAGCCGCCCTTCAGGCGCCCGCCCCTTATTGTTGATGCCAAGATCAATCCGCGTTTTCGTCGCGGGCGTCACCAGCGCAAACTGTTTCGACCGTCGCAGAGAGACGCTCGATTTTTTCGGTGCGACCTCCACATCTTCTCCCAGTGTTTCAGCAAATGCGATGATAGCGTCGTAAATCGGCTTCAGCTCCGCTTTGTTTCCGGAATACTGCGCGGACACCAGGTCCTCAGCCGACGCATCCGTTGTTGACGCCGCAGACTTCAACGCCGTGTGCGCCACCAGGTTTGCAAACCCATGCGTCATCCCGTGATCCGCTTTCAGGTGTTTGACGATTTCACCATGCTTCTGAAGCCCGGAGGCGCCAACAATCTTCAGCCAGTCCTCCAGCGGTTTGCCGGTTTTTTCCGGCATATTGGCAATCATGCTTGCCGCCATTTCTTCAGGTGTTGCCATCGGTCATCTCCCCCTACAGTTTTTCAATCCGGTCAAACGGCCAGTTTTCGGTTTTGCAGGCCGCAGGCGTAAACGGCGCCATCAGACCAAACATACCGAGCAGAAGCCGCGTGCCAAAAGGCACTTTGCCTGTTTCACACATGGCTTTGAGCGTATTGATAATCATCGGACTGCCCTGAGCCATGCTTTTCTCTGTCTGACTGCCCGCAACACCGCCATGCGTTGTCAGTGTGAAGTCTACACCGCCATCAACCTCCTTGAGGTCGTATTCGATGGTGACCGGGTCGTCGCTCATTTGTGTGAATTTCAGCGTGTGGACATAACGATGCGGCGGGCTGAACTCGAGCACTTTGCCCACTACGCTTGTGAACTTGCCATTCGGTGTCTGCATCGCCATTGGCTCACCAGGTTCCAGCTTGCCTGACGGTGTTTTGCAAACCGCACCAAAGAAGAAGGGCAGCACTTCATCCTGTTTCACCAGTTCGCTCCACACCGTTTCGATCGGCGCCTTGATGTGTACGCGATATATTTGCTTCTCTGCCGGCTCGCCTGCCGAAGATTTTTCTTCTGTCGTCATGTATCCTGCCCCTTTGCCTGTGCTGCCTGCTCAGCAGCATATTTCAGCCCCGTCAGTTTTCCGGCCCAGTGACCGGTATAATCATTGATCCAGCGATCATGGATCATCCGGATCGGCGCAGCGTTCAGATAAAGCCGCCGAGAGCGGCCATCCTTTTCGCTGATGATCAGACCTGCCGCCTCAAGAACCGCCAAATGGTTCATGATGGCGATGCGGCTCACATCAAAGGCTTTGGCGAGTTCACCGACACGCTGTCCTGGCTGGTCACGTACCATATCCAGAATGGTGCGACGGGTATCGTGCGCCAACGCATGAAACACCGCGTCCATATTCCCTGATGTAAACATGTAATTACCTTATTACCTTTTATGGCAGAGTCAATCGCGACGTTGATCGCTTTCAATCAGAAAGGGTTTGAGGGGAGTTATCGCCGACGGCGATTGAGACCAGACTTTATCTGCAACCAGGTGTGGCCCAGAATTTTTGGATAGAAAATCAGCGTTGTCACCAGCCCTGCAATCGCTCCCCCAAGGTGCGCCTCATGCCCGATAGACGGCCCCATGCCCCAGTAAGGCGCCAGAATCGAATAACCGATAAACAGAACCGCAAACAAAATTGCTGGTACAGGGATGATCCCCATTATGAGGATCATCATGAATGGCACAAACAAGCTGACAGACACCATGACGCCAGACACCGCGCCTGACGCGCCAACCGCCGCATAGTTCAGATCATTGAAATGGGCCGCAAACGCCCACAGGTTTCCGACCAACAGAGCGACGAAATAAAGGATCAGAAATCTGCTCCGCCCGAGCAGTCTCGGACTTTCAAGCACGGGGCCGAAAAAGAACAGGGTGAACATATTGAAGAGCAAATGCATGAAATCGACATGCAGAAAGCCCGCGGTAAGTACCCGCCAGATCTCTCCCTGCCGGATTGACCCCACGTGGAAAACAAATGCGTCCAGAAAAGCGAGACTCGAAAACCCGATCAGGGAACTCGCAACGTTCGCAAGGATGAGCGCAAAGCTGGCAGTTTTGAAAATATTTGGCGGCATTCAGCTTATGTATGAACACCACGTGCTTGCGACAACGCTAAACCTGCAGCCTGTATCCGCCAGTCTCCGTCAGAAGAAGCTTTGAGTTCGCTGGATCAGGCTCGATTTTCTGACGCAGACGATAGACATGGGTTTCCAGCGTGTGGGTTGTCACATTGGAATTGTAACCCCAGACTTCGCTGAGCAGCTCTTCCCGGCCCACAGGTTTACCGCTCGACCGATAGAGATATTTCAGGATGTTGGTTTCCTTTTCCGTCAGGCGGATTTTCCGCCCGTTGGAATCAGTGAGCAGCTTCGCGCTCGGACGGAATTCATACGGCCCAACCTGGAAAATCGCGTCTTCGCTCTGCTCAAAGCTTCTCAGATGCGCCCGAACGCGCGCCAGAAGAACCGAGAATTTGAACGGCTTGGTCACATAATCATTCGCGCCGGAATCAAGCCCCAGAATGGCATCGGCGTCGGTCGTCTGCCCGGTCAGCATCACAATCGGTGCACGTACTCCGTCGCGGCGCATCAGCTTGCAGGCATCTCGCCCATCCATATCTGGCAGATCCACATCCAGAAGGATCAGGTCGATCCGTCCCTCTTTGGCGATGTTCATGCCTTCGCCAGCGGTGTCCGCTTCCTTGATGGAATAGGCGTCGTAAAGCTCGAACTGCTCTTTCAGAGCACCACGAAGATCTTCGTCGTCATCAATAAGCAGAAGTGTTTTCGTTGCTGACATTGTCAGCCTCCGGATCCGTTGCTGGGCTAACCCGTATACACGATTGTCAAATCACTTTTGTAGCTCTTTATCGAAAAACAAAAATAACAGACCGTACACATTTGCGTGTGTCGCTGAACATAGCACGTTCAGTCGTCACCTTCGACGTCATCTTCGAAATCATCGTCATCAAGTTCGTCGTCAATGTCTTCGATATCGGCGACATATTCACCACTGACCGAATTCACACAATCGGAGAACAGGTCCAGCAGCAACTCCTTGCCGAGGTCAGTCGGCTTGACGCCCTTCCCTTCAAGGATGGTCTCAAGGAGTTTCCACGCGGTGTAGGATGGCGACCAGTTTGTGTGATCAGACATAGCTCTTCCTCCCAGAATTGGGGGAAACATGCCGGGGTTCGCGACATAGCGAAAGGGCTATTCTAAAGCGGAGAGCTTATTCCCCGCCAAGCGTTCCGGAGAGGGCAGCGCGCGCTGCAATACGCGGGCTGACCAGGTGCGTCCGACCGCCCCGCCCCTGACGTCCTTCAAAGTTCCGGTTTGATGTCGAGGCACACCGTTCGCCTGGCGCCAGCGTATCAGGGTTCATCCCCAGACACATGGAACAGCCTGGCTCGCGCCACTCAAAACCGGCCGCGACGAAAACTTCATCAAGGCCTTCAGCTTCTGCTGCGGCCCGCACGAGACCAGATCCCGGCACAACCATGGCACGGACGCCTTCAGCCACTTTCCGTCCCTGAATTTCGGCCGCCGCTGCCCGAAGGTCGTTCAGTCGCGAATTCGTACACGACCCGATGAACACGCGATCAACCTTAAGGTCAGCAATCGCTTCACCCGGCGTGAGGCCCATATAGCCAATGGCGCGGGTTGCCGCCTCGCGCTTCACCGGATCATCGAATGAAGCTGGTTCGGGCACATTCGCGGAAAGTGGCAGCGCCTGTTCAGGGCTCGTGCCCCAGGTCACGGTTGGCTCGATGTCTGCGGCGTCAATGTCGATGATATGATCCCACTCGGCATCATCGTCAGAATAGAGCGTCTTCCAGTGATTCAGCGCCATTTCCCATGCGCCACCTTTAGGAGCCGCGGGACGTCCTTTCACATACTCGAACGTCACCTCATCTGGCGCCACCATGCCCGCGCGCGCGCCGCCCTCAATCGAGAGGTTACACAGCGTCATGCGTCCTTCCATATCGAGCGCCTCAATAGCATCGCCCATATACTCAATGACGTAGCCTGTGCCGCCTGCTGTACCGATCAGGCCGATCAGATGCAGCGCGATGTCTTTGGCTGTGACGCCGGGTTGAACCTCGCCAGTCACCCGCACGGCCATATTCTTCATTTTGCGGGCACGAAGGGTCTGCGTCGCCAGAACATGCTCCACCTCAGACGTACCGATGCCGTGCGCCAGCGCACCAAATGCGCCGTGCGTAGATGTATGGCTATCGCCGCAGACAATCGTCATGCCCGGCTGGGTCCGCCCCTGTTCCGGGCCGACTACATGCACAATTCCGTTATTGATATTGCCCATCGGGAAGAACTCGATGCCGTGCTTCTTCACATTGCGGGACAAAGTCTCCAGCTGGTTCTTGGCTTCAGGGTCGGTAACACCCTCAATGCCCAGCGCCTGACCTTCGGTCGGCGTGTTGTGGTCCGCGACAGCCAGTGTCAGATCCGTTCGACGTACGGGGCGATTATTCGCCTCCAGTCCGGCAAAAGCCTGAGGCGTCGTCACTTCATGAATGAGATGCAGATCGATAAAGAGAAGCGCATCGCCTCCCGGAGTTTGGTCGATCAGGTGTGCGTCCCAGATTTTGTCGTAAAGTGTCTTGCCGGTCATTCTGTTCATACGTCCTTGAGAGGTGGCGTTTTCTTTCAAGTCAGAAGCTGTTTGTCCAGAGGCTTCACGTGCGTCTTGTCACTGGGCGGTCATTCGGTGTAGCCCGAGGCAAGTGATCTGCCCCCGTTTCAGGAGCTTCCCATGACTCTGACCGACACCAAACGTGCCGAATGGACAAACTGGGTGTGGAGCAATCTGTATCGCGGCGTTCCTCCGCGCACGCTTGCGGCAGAGATGCAGAAGCGCCACGTTCCAGAAGCTGAAATTCGTCAGATCATGGGGTCATCTTTCGATGCCAGGTCAGACATCGTCGACCATGAGGCCATCGCCAATTGCCGGATCACAAAACGCGTTTCGGAAACGCCGGGACTTAAAAAGCTCGCCACCCGCAAGGCACAGGTCTTCACCTGGGAGAATTTCCTAACGCCAGAGGAGTGCCAGCAAACCATCGCCATGATTGATGGACATCTCCGCCCGTCCACCGTTACTGATGATCGCGGAGACGCACGTGTTCGCACCTCTTCGACCTGCGACCTGGGTGATATTGTCGATCCTTTCGTCAACGAACTCGACCGCAAGATCGCTGAAGGTCTCGGTATTCACTGGGCCTATGCCGAACCCAATCAGGGGCAGAAATACGAGATCGGGCAGGAATTCAAATCCCATACCGATTATTTCGAGCCCAACTCACCGGAATACCTGCCCAACACTGGCGAGCGCGGCCAGCGTACATGGACCTTCATGATCTATCTGAACTCGACTCCTGAGGGTGGCGCAACGCGCTTTCCACGCCTCGATAAGCTCTTTCGCCCAAAGGAAGGCATGGCGGTCGTCTGGAACAATCTCAACCCGGACGGCAGCATCAATCCATGGACACTCCATCACGGCATGAAGCCGCGCAAGGGCGAGAAATACATCATCACAAAATGGTTTCGCGAAAAGGGCTGGGGCCCGATGTTTCTGGAGTCTTAGGCGGGCCTGACTCACGTCTTCCGAACGACATGCCCCATTTTGCGGCCCGCGCGAGCTTCGCGCTTGCCATACAGCGTCACCATATCGCCTGGCGCTAGCGGCTTATAGATGTCCTCTCCGAGGAGATTTTCCATTTCCGCATCGAACAGCCGATCTGTCGGGCCAAGCGGCCAGCCAGCAATAGCACGGATGTGCTGTTCGAACTGTCCAGTAAGGCAGGCTTCAGGTGTCCAGTGCCCTGAATTATGAACGCGCGGCGCCATCTCATTGAGTAGGAGCCCCCCATCTTCGAGCACAAAAAACTCGCAGGCCAGCACACCCACATGACCGAGCGCTGTGATGAGTTGCGTTGCCGCGCTCTGAGCCGACTTGAGCACCGCCTCGTCAAAGCGCGCAGGAACGCGAGAGGTATGCAGAATACCATTCGTGTGCACGTTCTCTGCCGGGTCATAGGCCTTGATCTCGCCCGTCGCGCTGCGTGCCAGAACCACTGAAACTTCACCTGCGAAGGGCACCATGGCTTCCAGAATACAAGGGACGCCATCAAGGTCACCATAGACAGTTATCGGGTCATCACCTGATTTGAGGCGTCGCTGACCATGTCCGTCATACCCATCGCGCCTGGTCTTCAAAATGCCGCCGCCCTGGAGCTCACGCATTGCGGCGCGAAGATCATCTACACTATCGACCACCCAATAGTCGGCGGTCGGTACGCCGGTCTCTCGGGCAAAGGATTTTTCGAAATGCCGATCCTGACAAATCTCTAGTGATTTCGGCCCCGGATGAACTGTGGCGCCCATATCGAGCAGCATATTCAGCGCACTGACAGGCACGTTTTCGAATTCGAGCGTCACCAGATCGCTGCGCACCGAGAACTCTGCCAATGCATCTTTATCGGTATAGTCGGCCTGAATGGCGTGCGCCGCAACGCGGGATGCAGGGCTGTGATCGCCGGGCCCCAGAATGACAACGTCAAATCCAAGTCGCGCAGCCGCACCTGCCAGCATGCGGCCCAACTGGCCGTCGCCGAGAATGCCGATCGTGGAGCCGAGAGGAAGCGCTGTCATTGATCGACGGGAGACATCGCAACAGTTTCAGACTGTTCAGCCCGCCAGGCTTTCAGGCGTTCAGTCAGCGCCGGGTCCTGAAGTGCCACGACAGATGCCGCCAGAAGACCCGCATTCTTTGCGCCGGACTGGCCGATGGCCAGCGTGCCGACAGGAACGCCTTTCGGCATTTGCACGATAGACAGAAGACTATCCATCCCGCTCAGCGCCTTGCTTTCAACGGGCACACCGAAAACCGGCAAGTGGGTCAAAGCCGCAACCATACCCGGCAAGTGAGCTGCACCGCCCGCACCAGCGATAATCACCTGAATACCCCGTGATTCAGCCTCGCGCGCATAGGAATACATGCGATCCGGCGTGCGGTGTGCCGACACGATCTTACATTCGTGGTCGATTTCAAGCGCTTCGAGAATCTCATGAGCGGCAGACATTGTTGGCCAGTCGGACTGGCTGCCCATGATAATGCCAACTTTGGGCGCAGAGGTCATTTCGGGTGCTCCGGCAAAGGGACACCTTATTGATTTCGGCCGCCGAGACAAGACCGAAATTTCTGATTGCCAAGTGGTTAAGATACCCGATGAAATTCTTCAGATTTTAACATTTGCATAACACGAAGCTGACATGCTGACGGTCGATGACAAGGCATGCTGCATGAGTAATCCTCCTGTTGACCATCCAATCGGAAAGGTTCTCGAGCTCTATCCGGGCTCGCAGGAAAGCGCGCGCCGTTCCGGCACCACAGCCCGGTCGGCTCTGGACGCATTTCTGGCCTCTGCCGGGTGGACGCTTTCAGATTTGACGCCAGATCAGGTCCGTCTTGTTGCCGGACTTTTCACCGAGCGCCAGCTGCACCTCGAAACCATCGAAACACTGAATCGCGAACTCGAATTCGCCCGGACGATTGCCGATCATGATCCGCTGGTGCCGGTCTATAACCGGCGCGCCTTCCTCAGAGAGCTTGGAAAGCAGATTTCCTTCTGTGAGCGGTACAATCTGACAGCCTGCCTGATCTACATGGACCTTGATAACTTCAAGGCATTGAATGATCAGTTCGGCCATTCAGCCGGTGATGAAGCGCTCAAGGATTTTGGTCGTCTTCTCAAGGCGCACACACGCGCCTCTGACCTGATCGGCCGCCTTGGCGGTGATGAATTCGCCGTTCTGCTACTCGACGCCGGTCTTGAGTCAGCGAAAGCCAAGGCTGATCGCCTGAGAGAGGATGTTCAGGCCATTAACTACGGTACAGCTACCGACAGGCTGAACCTGGATGTCTCCTGCGGCGTGGTCGAATGGCAGACGGGTGACGCCGCGGCTCACTTGGTCGAGCGCGCGGACGAAGCCATGTTCATCGTCAAGCACCGCCATCAGAAGGCTCGCGCCTGAGGCGCTCAGCCGAAACGCCCGATTTTTGGTCACACTGCCCGGAATTGGCAAATACGTTTAGCACGGCTGCGAATTCAAATCCTTCGGCCCCGATCCGGCTTGAAAATACCCGCCAATCGCAATTGACATATTGTCAATGACGCACAGAGCGCATCTGCTCTGGTCGTTTCCGGCTTTGGGCATTCCTCGGGGGGAGGGGTGCCCTACCCTGACGAGGCAGTACTGGCTCCAGTTCTGTTTCGTTGGTCTGGAGTTTTCCAGGCCTTCTAGCCAGCCTCTTCGTCGACCGTCATGGTGTCGGGGGGTCTGTCTTTTCTTTCCCAGAAACTTAGGGCGACCGCTCAACCGGTCGCCCATTTTTGTCGGCAATTCGGCACTCAGGACCGCAATTTGGTCTCAAGAGATTGCATGAATCGCTATTCTATATTCTATATATAGCCAGATACATCGAATTAGCTTTGTTTTTGCACTGTTTTATTCGACACACTCTGAGATAAAGTGACCTCAGATATTTGATGACGTCATGGCCGCCAACCCGGCTGGTCGAAAAAACGAGAACAGAACGGACCGATATTCATGACGAAATTTCCACTACGGACCAAACGTAAACTGGAAACCCGCGTCAAGCTGGTACGCGCAGGTCGGCAACTCTTCCTCTCCAAGGGGTATGACAACACAACTCTGGAAGAAATTGCAGATGCCGCAGGCCTTCATGTTCAGACACTCTACAGGCATTTCGGTACTAAACAGGATCTCGCCAAAGCCGGCGATGAACACTGGCTGGAACTCTTCGAAAAAGAGATTTCTGAGCGCGACCGGAGCGAAAACACCTTTGCCTTCTGGCGGCGCTGGATGAGCAACACGGTTGAAACGCTTCTGGCAGACGGTGACACCTTCCGGTCTCACCTGACGATGAGCCACACGACACCGACAATTCTCGGCGCGACCCTGGCGATCCGTAGTCGCTACGAAGATCTATTGACCGAACACCTCGCTGAAGATTTTGGAATCTCCGCCGAGGGCGTTTCAACAGCACGTCTGGTCGCGTGTATGCTGATGGGGGCGAACGCCTATGTCCGTCTGAATTATGTCGACAGGAATACAGACCTGATGTCTGAGACGCTGAAAGTGATCGATATGACGACGGAAATGTTCGCTCATCTGGTTCAACCTCGGAACGACAATCGTCAGGCTGTCTGACTCTCCCGGTCAGGCATTCACAAGAACGCGATCAGGATAGACGACTGATCAAACGCGTGATTAGAAATCATCAAACAATAATGATGGTGCGCACAGCGCACTTGGGAGGCTTTGATGATTTTTACCCGGTTCCGTACCGGACAGCGCACACGTGTGCTGTCTGCAGTTAGTCTGGCAGCGCTTCTTGCGCTTGGCGCATGTTCAACGACATCGTCATCTACGGAAACACCGGCGACAGTCTCTCAGATTGATCAGTCTGCGCGGTTCTCTGATGCGGGGCTCGCTCAACTCGATAATCTTATGAAACAGGCCGTTGATGACGGAGAGGTCCACGGGCTGGCCTATGTGCTCGTGGCCGGCGAACAGGAAATCGCCCGAAACTATTTCGGCCTCCGGTCTGTGTCTCAGCAACAGCCCATTACGGAAGACACGATTTATCGCGTCTACTCCATGACCAAGCCGATCACAGGCGTCGCCATGATGATGCTCTGGGAAGAAGGCAAATGGGATCTCGACGATCCGGTCACCAAATACATTCCGGAATTTTCAGATCTTCAGGTGCTCGATGGCACCAATCCTGACGGATCTCCGAAACTGGTCCCGATGGAACGCCCGCCAACCATGCGTGAACTCATGAGTCACACGGCTGGTTTCGGCTATGGCCTCAGCGGATCAGACCCGGTCAATACCGCCTTTCGTGACAATCAGATCCTCCGTTCACCTGATCTCGACACGCTCGTAGACCGCGTCGCCGATGTCCCTCTGCTCTTCCAGCCGGGTGATGACTGGTTCTACTCCATCGCTGTCGATCTTCAGGGCTATATTGTTGAGAAACTATCCGGACAGAAGTTTGGCGACTTCCTGCAAGAACGGATCTTCACGCCGCTCGAAATGGAAGACGCAGCTTTCTACGTGCCTGAAGATCAGTATGGCCGGTTCTCAGAAGTCTTCACCTATAGCGCTGAAGAAGGCGGCCTCGTTCGCGTTGATTCAGCAGCCCGCGCCTTCCGGAAAGAGACTGTGGCAATGCAATCGGGTGGTGGCGGTCTCGTCATGACCCTCGATGACTATGCGCACTTCTGCCAGATGCTTCTGAATGGTGGATCCTTCCGCGGTAAACAACTTGTGAAGCCCGAGACGATCGAGCTGATGGCGACCGATGTCCTGCCAGAAGGTGTCTCCATCTGGTCAGCAGGCAACTCTGACAGACGCGCTGGCGCGGGTCAGGGCTTCGGGCTGGATTTCGGCATTGTCTCAGACCCTGTCGAAGCGGAATCCGGCCAGGGAAAAGGCAGTTATTACTGGGGTGGAGCCGCCGGAACATGGTTCTGGATTGATCCCGTGAATGATCTTTATTTCATCGGAATGATTCAGAGAATGTCCGGAAATCCGGCCTCAGAATACGATCCGAGAGCGGTCAGCCGGGTCGGCGTCTATGACGCACTGGAAGACTGAGAGAGTTTCGCCACACAGGTGAATTGCTTGACATGTGTATAGTCAGGTATCATGAATGAAGTAGAGCCGATCGCCCGATAATAACAACGATAAATGGGAAAATTTTCGGCCGTGTAGTTTTGAATCTGAGGGCACATGGCCCTCATGGGAGGACTTGAATGAGAGCTTTAGTATCGGCCTGCGCGGCTGTAGCCTTGATTGCGGGATCGTCGATGGTTTCGCATGATTTCGGAACAGCATCCGCACAGACTGCTTCCGAGAAAATGGATCTGAACGGCGTCTGGAAAGTCTCCAGTGACGCGTATTACGATCTGGAAGCCCATGCGGCAAAGCCAGCCATGCAGACCATTGAAGGTCCTTATGGTCCGGTTCCAGACCGACGCGTTCTGGCACTGGGCGCACTCGGTGGCGTGCCCGCAAATGAGAGCGTCGTGAGCACGGGAGCCATCCCTTACTCTCCAGAGGCCCTGGAAACCCGCGACGACAACGCAACGAACTGGATCGAAAAAGATCCGAACATCAAGTGCTACCAGCCAGGTGTTCCACGCGCGACATACATGCCTTTCCCGTTCCGTATCATCATGAACGAAGAACAGGGTCAGATGCTGATCGCGTACGAATATGCAGGCGCTGTCCGGAACGTCTTCCTGGGTGAAGATCCAGGTGAAGCACCACTCGACAGCTGGATGGGTCAGTCCTGGGGCTATTGGGATGGCGACAGCTTCGTGATCGAAGTCAAATACCAGAATGGCGAGACATGGCTCGACCGCGCAGGTAACTATCTGCCTTACGGCGCTGAAGTCGTTGAGCGTTACACGCCAATCGATGCCAACCATGTTCGTTATGAAGCAACAGTCACTGAGCCTGAAACCTTCACCGAGCCGTTCACAATCTCTCTGATCCTTTATCGTCAGATCGAAGAAGACGCTCAGCTGATGGAATTCAACTGCGTCTCATTCGTTGAAGAACTGCTTCACGGACACCTTCGCAAAAATCCATTGCAGGAGCCGATTGAATGAAATCCATCCTGAAAACTGTTCTGGCGGCAAGCGCCAGCATGATGGTGCTCACCGCACCATCAGCCCTTGCTCAGGCGGCAGCACCAGCTGCGCCTGAGAAGTGGGACCCAAAATATGAGCCGCCACGCATGCCGGATGGCACACCAAGCTTTGATGGTGTGTGGTCCAAAGCATCTCTGACGGTTCTTGAGCGGACGCCGCAATTCCAGGGGCAGGTCATTGCTCCAGCAGTTGCGACGGCCATCGAAACCGGTCGCGAGAAGGCGATGGAAGCGTCCAACGCGCCATCAGATCCGAATGCCGGCGCACCTGAAGCCGGAAACAATGTTGGCGGCTACAACACCTTCTGGATGGATCCGGGCACAAAGTTCGGTGTCGTCGATGGTGAAATCCGGTCGTCATGGATTGTTATCCCAGAGGACGGCAAAATTCCGTATACCGAAGCAGGTAAGGTTGAAGCTGAAGCCGCCGTGTCGGAAATGCGCAACAACTTCGATGATCCTGAAGTCCGTTCTGCGGGCGAGCGGTGTACGGTTGGCTTCGGTTCCACCGGTGCACCACCAATGCTGAACGTGCTCTATAACAACCATGTTCAGTTCTTCCAGTCTCCAGACATCGTCTCGGTGCTGGTTGAGATGAACCACAATGCACGCATGATCCGGATTGACGGCGAGTATCGTGAAGACGCGATGCATCAATGGCTCGGCGACTCCGTGGGTCACTGGGAAGGCGATACACTCGTCGTGACGACAACGAATTTCCACCCGCACAATTCTGTCCGGACGGCTATTCGACACGAAGTGTACCTGCAGCCTGACTCCGTTGTCGAAGAGCGTTTCACACGCGTCGCAGACGACACAATTCTCTACGAATTCACCGTCACTGACCCCGACCTGTTCACGCAGCCATGGAAAGGCGAAATGCCGCTCTGGAAGACTGACGAACAGATTTTTGAATACGCATGTCATGAGGGCAATCATGCCATGCCAGGCATTCTGGCAGGTGCCCGACGCAAAGAAGCAGAAGCCGAAAAAGGCAGTTCTGCCGGTAGCCAGTAAGCGTTTGTCTGACTGGTAAAATCAGAGCCAGGCGCGGCCGATATGGGACTATCCCAGACATCATCCGCGCCTGTTCTAAAATATAATAATAAAACAATAAATCAGGGAGGTAGCGCACATGAAGGACTTACTGAAGACATGTCTGAGCTCAGTGGCTTGCTTCGCCATCGCGTCCTCTCCTGTTGCCATCGCTCAATCCGCGCAAGGCCCCAGCGCTGAAAAATGGGACCCTGAATATGAACCACCCCGCATGCCGGATGGCACACCAAGTTTTGCGGGCGTGTGGTCCAAATCATCACTGACAACACTCGAACGCCCTGACCAATTTGACGAGTTGGTCATTCCCCCAAACGTGGCGCGGGTTCTGCAAGAGCGGAATGATCGCGCAAATGAATTGTCCAATCGCCCGACCGATCCAAATGAAGGCGCCCCCGAAGCCGGCGCCATCGAAGCTTACAATACGTTCTGGATGGACCCCGGCACGCGGTTTGCCGTCGTAAACGGTGAGCATCGCACGTCCTGGATCGTCGATCCAGAAGACGGCCAGTTGCCTTACTCTGATGCGGGTCGTGAGCGAATGGCCGCTTATCTGGGCGGTCGGCGCGGTACGGCAGATAACCCCGAACAGCGCTCTTCTGGCGAGCGCTGCACTGTCGGTTTTGGGTCATCTGGCGGTCCGCCCATGCTGAATGTGCTCTATAACAACCACGTCCAGTTTTTTCAGTCAGAGGATGTCGTTTCCATTCTTGTGGAGATGAACCACAATGCCCGGATGGTGCGCCTGAACGGAGACCATCGCCCGGGCGGCATCCCCCAATGGCTCGGGGACTCAGTTGGTCACTGGGAGGGTGACACGCTGGTGGTCTCAACGAAAAACTTTCATCCAGATCATTCCATGCGCGGCTCGACGCGGCATTTTCTGTACATGCAGCCGTCAACCGAAGTTGAAGAACGCTTCACGCGCGTGTCCGATGACGTGATCTTCTACGAATTCACCGTGACGGATCCGGAACTCTTCACCCAGCCCTGGAAGGGCGAGATGCCGCTCTGGCAGACCGAAGGCCCGATTTACGAATATGCCTGCCATGAAGGCAATTATGCCCTGGCCGGTATTCTGGCTGGCGCCCGAAAGAAAGAGGCAGATGCCGCCTCTGATGCTGCTCAGGGAGGGCAGTAAAAAAGACTTAAAGACGATATCAAGTCGTGGGCAGTGTTCACACAAACTTGACTTCAAACTGTACGGCCATGATTGCCAATCTGTATTAAAATACCCGCGTGGAGGAAGTTAAACCATGAAATCAATGTTGAAGACATGCCTGACTGCAGGCGCCAGCCTTATGCTGATGGGCTCACCTGCTGTGATGGCCCAGGATGCCCCGGCGAAATGGGACCCGAATTACGAAACTCCTCGTCTGGCTGATGGCACTCCGGATTTTTCCGGTGTCTGGGATCAGTCCAGCATGACTGGTATTGACCGCCCTTCTCAGTTCAAGGATCTGGTTCTGTCTGTCGAGCAGGCTCAGGCCATGGCAGATGCACAAGCGGCACGGATGGAAGCCGCGAATAGTCCGAGCGACCCAAATGCCGGTGCTCCTGAAGCTGGCGGCAGTCCAGGTGGATACAATGCTTTCTATATTGATGCGGGTGATGGCCTCGGCGTCGTAGATGGCGAGTACCGCACGTCCTGGATCGTTGATCCAGCTGATGGTCAATTGCCTTACAGCGAAGCTGGCCGCGCTGAAATGGAAGAAGCGGTCGCTCTGGCATGGGACAATTACGACAACCCGGAAAACCGGTCAGCGGCGGAGCGTTGCACGGTAGGCTACGGTTCCACCGGCATCCCGCCAATGCTGAACGTGCTTTACAACAACCACATCCAGTTCTTCCAGTCTCCGGATGGCGAAACAATTTCGATCCTGGTGGAAATGAACCATAATGCGCGCATGATCCGCATGAACGCCGAGCATCGCAAAGACAACATGGACCTTTGGATGGGCGATTCAATCGGTCATTGGGATGGCGATACGCTGGTCGTTGAGACGACGAATTTCCACCCGGATGTGAACCAGCGATCCTCGCAGGCGCAGCGTTTCTATCTGCAGCCAGATACTGTGGTCGTCGAGCGTTTCACGCGTGTTGCTGATGATACTCTGTTCTATGAGTTCTCGGTCACAGACCCAGACCTCTTCACACAGACCTGGAAGGCTGAAATGCCAATCAAGCTCGCTGAAGGTCCGATCTATGAGTATGCCTGCCACGAAGGCAATCACTCTCTGCCGGGCATTCTCGCAGGCGCTCGCCGCAAGGAAGCTGAGGCTGCACAAGCATCTGCCGAAGCCTCATCTGGCGGCTGATCGCGAAACCAATTTTTAATCACGGGAGACTGTCCATGACTTCACTGCTGAAACCCCTTCTCACTGCAACGGCGATGACGCTGCTATCGACTGGTCCGGCAATCGTCATGGCGCAGGAAGCAGCACCCGCTGCGCCTGAAAAATGGGATCCGGATTATGAACCACCACGCATGCCTGACGGGACTCCGAGCTTTGCCGGGGTCTGGTCCAAGGCCTCGCTGACGGTTCTCGAACGGACATCCCAGTTTCAGGATCTCGTGATTGACCCTTCGGTCGCTCAGGCGATCGAAACCGGCCGGGCAGCAGCCACAGAAGCGGCCAATAAACCGTCAGATCCGGATGCCGGCGCCCCGGAAGCCGGAAGCAATCCTGGCGGATACAACGCGTTCTGGACAGACCCGGGCACCAGCATTGGTGTTATTGACGGTGAATACCGCTCATCCTGGATTGTCGAGCCAGCAGACGGCAAAATTCCTTATACCGAAGCAGGCCAGAAAGAAGCTTTTGACGCGCGCCAGGAAGCGCGTGAGAACTTCGACGACCCAGAAATCCGCATGGCTGGCGAACGCTGTACTGTGGGGTTCGGATCAACAGGTGCGCCGCCTATGTTGAACGTCCTTTATAACAACCACGTCCAGTTCTATCAGGGCGATAACGTCATCTCTATTCTTGTGGAGATGAACCACAATGCCCGCATGATCCGTCTGGACGAAGACTATAGAGAAACATCTCTGCATCAATGGCTCGGTGACTCCATCGGTCATTGGGAAGATGACACGCTGGTCGTCACAACAACAAATTTCCATCCGGAAAACTCAGTACGCTCCGCGATCAGACACTACATCTATCTGCAGCCAGACAGTGTTGTGGAAGAGCGTTTCACACGCGTTGCAGACGACGCCATTCTCTACGAATTTACTGTCACAGATCCCGACCTGTTCACACAGCCATGGAAGGGTGAAATGGCGTTCTGGAAAACTGATGAGCAGATTTACGAATACGCGTGCCATGAAGGAAATCACGCTCTGCCAGGCATTCTTGCGGGCGCACGTCGCAAGGAATCAATTGCTGCCGAAGACACTTCAGGGAGTTCATCAGGTAGCAGATAAGTGAACCAGCAATTACAGCTGTTCAGTTGCTATTCATACGGGTCATGATATTTAACTAACATAAAGTGACCCGATCACTTTTAATCAGGAGGCAAACAATATGATTAATCAAATGGGGAGAAAAACCGTCTCTGCGCTGGGTGGGCTTGTTGCCGCTGCAGCTCTGGCGGGCGCAGCTTATGCTCACCACGCATTTTCTGCGGAATTCGACGCTGAGGCGCCGGTTCTTCTGAAAGGTAAAGTTTCAAAGGTTGAGTGGGTAAATCCACACACCTGGATCCACATCGACGCTGTTGATGAGGAAACCGGTGAAACCACAGCATGGATGGTTGAAGGCGGCACGCCGAACACGCTTCTCCGCGCTGGTCTCACCCGTCGCACGCTGACACCAGGCACAGAACTGGTTGTTCGTGGTTATCAGTCAATCGACCGCCTATGTGCTCCGGCATGTAAAGCGAACGGTCGCGACGTGACATTCCCGAACGGTGAGAAAATGTTCGTTGGTTCATCTGGCACAGGCGCACCTGAAGACGGTGCAGACCCAACAGAGAACTAATCGTTCAATCAGATACCAATTCAGAAAGCCGCTCATTTGAGCGGCTTTTTTGTTGCGCACATATTCGGCCAATTAAGACCGCCAGAATTCCATCTTAAAGCGGCAATCAACAATGATCAGCCTGCGCATCCCTGTCGCCAAAACTGGCAACTCAACCTACCCCATTGCCGGCGCTTCAGGCTTTGCTCGAGAGCGCAAGAGCTCAACGCCACACGTCGCAAGGAAAAGATCTTTGCTCCTCGTTTCCCTGTGCTCAAAACAAAAGCCCGCCAGTAAGACTGACGGGCTTCCAGAACTGAGTTTACGCTATCTTGACTTACCAGAAGGCAATCCAGCGTCCGGCAATCGCAACCGAGAACCACAGGAACATGCTCATCAGGCTCACGAACCGCATTCCCATTGGCTGATGATCTGTCGCGCCAATGCCGATCCACGAAACAACACCCGCAATGTAAGAAACGAGCATCATCGCTAGGATAGATGGGTGGAAATAGGCGCCGAGTCCCATCGCATTCAGGTCAAGCTCATGGAAATACTGATAGTCGATCCGTGCGAGCAGGAAGGCTCCTGAGACCAGAAGTATGACAACCAGCAACATGACCGGCAGAGACACCATCCTCGGAAGCTTCCGAACCGGCTCAGAAATGCTCGATGGAACATACATTGGCGCAGTGAACATACCGATCAAAAGAAAGATCAGGATCAGGTAGGACTGACGGGCGGCAAATCGCCAGTCAGTCAATTCAATCCACGTCCACCAGAAAACCAGCATGGACACGGCGAGCCCGACCAGAGCGACCACGGTGAACTTACCGCCATTTTTGATCACGCTGTCACGCGTGGTGAAGGTGAAAACAATCGCTGAGAAGAGACCGGCCATTTTCAGCCAGAATGGTGGGCTGTTATAGATGCGCATCACCTCACCCAGGCCGAGCAGTATCCCGGAAAAGATCAATCCAATGACCGCCGCGATGAGGAATGGCGACATTTTCCGGTTCAGCTCTGCCGGACTGGTTGCCTGAACACCAGGACCAACGACACGCAGGTCTGACATGATGATTGCACCGCCCAGAAATGACAGAGCAATCAGGTGAATACAGCCGGCCATCGGCGTGAAATACCACGCCTCTTTGACGAAACTGGCAGCAGGCCCCTGATCAATTGCCTGAAAAAGCGGTTGAATATTATCGGACATAAAGTCAGCACTGCCGGCGAAATTGAAAAGGAATTCAAACAACATCAGTGGCCTCCCAATTGCGGACAATCAGAGAAGAAATAAAGCAGAGTGCCCTCATCGACGGTCGCACAGTGGAACCAGTCACCATAGGCGATCAGACGTCCCAAAATGACGACCAGTAACCAGGATGAGATCGAGATAAAGGCGATCACACGGGCACTCAGCGGCGGTTTCGGCTGGTCATCCCAGCTTCCCTGGCTGTGTTGAACTCTGAAGTGAAACACCATGATGTTGATCATCGCCAGCGCGATAACAATCAGCTTCAGCCGAAAATACATGTTGTTGTAATAGGTCAGCGGCTTCGCATAAAACAGGATCAATCCTGTGATCACCAGCGCTGCAAAACCGATCATGGTCAGCGGCAAAAGACGCTTCTCAATCGCGGAAATCGGCGTGTTCTTGAACAAGACACCCAGCAGACGCAAATCCACCATAATGATTGTTCCCACGAACAACATGAGCGTCATTATGTGTGACGCCTCGATTGCCGACCAGACGAGGAACGACTCCCTGAGCGCGATGCTCAGGGGCTGCCCGTCCAGCCATAACATTAAGTCTCTCACGTTTCTTACTCCCCATTGATTGGCTGTGGGATCTCACCGCCATCCCGAAACAGCGTGGCCGCTGTATAAAAGCCCCGACTTGTGAGTGTGATTTCGACCGGTTCTGTGCTCAGGTTTTCCCAAAACCAGCCATGAATGCCCTGATAGGGCGCGGTATAGCTGCCAGACTTCCCATCGGTCGTAATGATGGTGAAACTGTCAGATACTTCCTCGCCATCGATGATGGCGTCAGTATGAAAGTCCGAATGAAGCGGTGCGCTGGCTGTCCAGTCAAAGATCAGGCTCGCACCTTCCTCCAGAGTGTATTTGTATTCGAGGTTTTCGTACGGCAGCAGCGTCCAGCTTTTGGTATCAAAAGAGATCTCCCCGTTCTCGACCTCCTGATAGAGCGCAGTTTCCATTTGCTCATTCGACAGCACTGATAGTCCTGTCAGTCGGCCAAATCCTGTTGGGTCAAAACCGAATTCAGCTGGCCAGACCGCGAACACAAGAACGACCAGCGCAGCGCCTGCCGACAACAGAAGAGGTTTAACCGGATTGGTTTGAGCTTCAGTAGACATATCACCCACCTCCATTGGTCAGAAATGCAAAGAAGTGCTGCCCGAACAGGACAAAGCCCGCGAACATCAAAAGGCAGTTCGCGAACCAGGCGTGTTTTTCGAAACCGGGCGCAAGCCGCCAGAAATTGAGCAGGCTGACGATGAACATCAGGACAAGCACTTGCCCCATCTCAACGCCGACATTGAAGCTGATCATATTCCAGAACAGCCCGTCACCCGACACTGACAAAGCCTGAAGCTTCGTTGCCAGGCCTGTGCCGTGGGCAAGTCCAAAGGCGGCGACAGCCCATTTGGGATTGATGCGCAAAGCGCCCCAATTGTCGAACCCACCGATATTGTCATAAGCCTTATAAATCACGGACAAGCCGATAATGGCGTCAACCAGATATTCGTTCGCGTGAAACCCGCCCAGAACACCGCCGAGCAGAGTGAGGCTGTGTCCCAGTGTGAACAGGCTCACATAGACCAGAATGTCCCTGAATTCCCGAAGGAAAAACACCACGCCCAGCAGGAAGAGCACGTGATCAATTCCCGTAACCATATGTTTGGCGCCGAGATACATGAAAGGAATCGGAGCGACACCGGATATGGATTCGATGTATTGAGCATTCTGCGCGGAAACATCGTGCGCGAATGCTGGTCCCCCCAGACAATACAAAATCAGCGCACACAACAGCACAAGGCTCCAACGCACCATCATGTCAGATGTTGGCGCTGTGCGAGCAAGTGTCTGATTGTTTGAGCGCATCGACATTCTGGCTACTCGTCGTCGATGATATAGCGCTGGTGACAGGCAAGACAGGCTCGGTAGATATCTCCACCCAGGTCGAACACCTCCTGCTCATCCTGGGCGAGTGCGGCCTGCTTGGCTTCTTCAGTAAAGGTGATCACGCCTTCCGAAATCGCAATCCATTCCGGGTCGCCATTTGAATACTCATCGGTCTGAAGTTTGCGGACGACTTCAATCACCTTATCCGCGCTGTCGGCCATGTCCTGCCAACCTTCATCTGTGGTCGGGAACAGCGAGACTTCGCCGTTTTCTTCCGTCAGTTCCCAGCCTGAATGCTGCCAGATGCCATCAACAGCAGGGTCAAGCTCTTCCAGCATAAGGGTCAGCACTTTCTGCTGGCGCGCTTCCTCACCTCCACCGCCACCACAGGCGGCGAGAACAAGGATTGCTCCGGTCATAGCTGCAAAAATGCGTGTCTTCATGGCTCCGGCCCTTTAAGCTAGTCGTCAGACAAGACCGGATAGAGTATCGGGAACCTGTTACAGGCTGATCCCTTTCTTTCCTCCCGATCCTGTTCAGCACTCTTTTCGGTGCTCTGATGATCCCGAGCACCCTACTCTCAAGAAAATGATAGTCAACTCTCATCATCTGACGATCACGCATCTGTCATTTTCAGTCTGTGACCCACAGGCATTTCGATTTCTCTTTGCCTTCAGTAAAAAAATGCGGCAGGACCGGGCTGCACATTTGAATAAGACGATAGCCAAGAGGGGAGTGCCTGATGACGATGAACTTCAACGACATATTTTCCGTGAAGGGAAAAACAGTAGTGGTTACTGGAGGATCACGCGGTATTGGGGAGATGATTTCCGCCGGATTCCTCGCTGGCGGCGCCAAAGTATTCATTTCGTCGCGCAAGGCTGCGGCCTGCGATGAAGCGGTGGAACGCCTGAAGGCTTACGGCAATGACGTGATGGCCATTCCATCTGACATGTCCACCATGATCGGTATTGAACACCTCGCAAGCGAACTCGCCAAGCACACAGATAAAGTGGACGTTCTGGTCAACAATGCCGGTGCAGCATGGGGTGCGCCGATTGATGAATTCCCTGAAATGGGCTGGGACAAGGTTATGGATGTGAACGTGAAGGGCGTTTTCTTCCTGACCCAGAAACTGCTGCCAATGCTCCGCAAAGCTGGCACAGCTGAAACGCCATCAAGCGTCATCAATATCGGATCCATTGATGGTCTTCGTACGCCGGCAATGCTGACCCCATCCTACAGTGCCTCCAAGGCTGCTGTGCACCATTTGACGCGCGTCCTCTCAGCTCATCTGATCAAAGACCACATCACCGTCAACGCCATCGCGCCAGGCCCATTCCCGACATACATGTTGTCAACAGGCGTTGGCTTTGGCGGCAAGACTGAAGGCGACGATGTGGATTGGGACAAGGTTGGCCAGAACAACCCTTCAGGCCGCGTCGGTGAGCCAACTGATGCTGCCGGCCTCGCCATCTTCCTGGCATCCAAAGCAGGCTCCTATGTTGTGGGTCAGACCATTGCGCTCGATGGCGGTGTCGTCAGCTCCAACGGCTCTATCTGATCGCTGACAACAAGCAAAGAAAAAGGCGGATGATAGTTCATCCGCCTTTTTTATTGGATTTTGATCAGCCTATTAGCTGGCCAACAGGTTTTTGATGAAGTTGTCAGACCGGTCTTTCAGCTGACGGGCCTGCTCGATGGCGCCACGCGCATCGTCACCAATCCGCCTGGATGAAACTTCTGTCTCTTCTGCGATGACCGCCACCTGAGAAATGTTCGAAGATACCGAACCGGCAGAGGATGCCGCACGTTCGACATTACCAGCGATCTCTTTCGTAGAAACACCCTGTTGTTCCATCGCGGCCGCGATTGCACCCGATATGTTGTTCAGCGTGGAGATCAGGCTCACAACCTTATCAGAGGCATTTGAGACTTTGGCAGTCGACCCTCTGACGCGTGAAATCTGGCTTTCGACACTTTCAGTCGCTTTCGCCGTTTGGGAGGCAAGCGCCTTCACTTCACTCGCCACAACCGAGAATCCGCGTCCTGCTTCGCCAGCGCGAGCGGCTTCAATGGTCGCATTAAGAGCCAGGAGGTTTGTCTGTTCAGCAATGTCGGCAATAAGACGCACAACGGATTCAATTTCCTGAACGACACCTTCAAGGGCGTCCACCTCACCAGCGACGAGCTGACCAGCTTCTTCACCATCACCCGCAATCCGGGCAACATCCTGAACCTGGCTGGAAATTTCGCGGATGGTTGCTGACATTTCCTCTGCCGCACCTGCGACAGCAGTCATGTTACCCGCTGACTCTTCCGTGGCCCCTGAGACCTCTGTTGCACGCTGACGTGTATTACCAGCCGCCTCGACGAGGGTTTCAGACGTGCGTGACAATTCTTCGATAGAGACCGTCAGCGCTGAAATTGTACCACCAACATCCTGTTCGAACCCTCTGGCAATCGAACGCAGTGTTTCCTGTTTCTCACGTTCAGCCTGTTCCCGCTGCGCCAATTGCTGCTCCTCCAGCTCCTTCGTGCGGATCAGATTGTCGCGGAATACAGAAAGTGCACGTGAAAGGTCGGCAATTTCGTCTTTGCTGTCGAGCTGAGGGATGTGAGTTTCGGTTTTGCCCTGGGCAAGATCCAGCGTCACATCGCGGATACGCGCGATTGGCTTGGATACCGCGTTGTGAAACAGGAAACCGAGGATCACGGAAGCTGCGATCGTAATCAGACAGGCCGCAATCGCGATCACACCAATCAGGGTGAGCTCATCCATACTTTTGCCAGTCTGAACAGCTGCTCGTTCCTGAAGAAGCGAGCTGAGCGCGCTGATCTCCTGAAAAGTTGCATCGAGCCGCGCACGACCTTCACCCTTGCCTTCTCGCAGTCGCGCCAGGTCGACAGAATCCACGCGACGCATCAGGGCAAACTGCTGAGGTGTCCAGTCGACAGCGTAACTGCGCCACGCCTGTTCGATATCACCGATCTGAGTTGCCAGGCTGTTATCAATCTCTGCCAGCCGCGCACGGAAATCTGACATCTGCCCCATAAGGGTCTGTGTCTGCTCTTCGAACTGCACGCGATAGCTCTCTTCTGAAGACAGAAAGAACGCATCTGCAAGCAAAGCGTGCTTGCCGAGTTCAGCCTCAAGAATGCCGAGTTCAATAACAGCTTTGTTCATCTCTTCTGCCTGGCGGGACTGGCCCTTAACGGCGGTTGAGAAAACAAAAGTAGTGATCCCGGTAATCGCACAAATCAGGGCAATCAGTGCAAATGCCACTGCTGCCTTGTAGGATACAGATAGAGACTTCAACATTTAGAACAGACCTCTTTGCGAACGGCGATCCAGCTCTGTGAGATTGATTTCCACAGTACTGGTTCCGATCGGACGCCCCTCACGCGACAGGGTGAGGTTCACCTGGACGACCCATATGCCATACTCATCGTTAAATTCCGGTTCGTCGATGAAAACAGCAGAAGGGCCAACCGGAAAGGTTTTCTGAAACTTGGCCTCATCACCCTGCCAGTAGTCGCTGGTAATGCTGCTTTGCGCGACGTTGAGACCATTCTTGTCCATGACAAAAATCTCGCTGAACAAGCCTTTCGAGCTGGCTTGCTGACGCAGGAGATATGTCGACGCCGGACCACCAATCGCCAGAGTGATCAGCGGCTGATCCCCCTCATGACCGACTTCTGCGCGCCAGGTGTCGTCGAGTTTGAGAATGTCTTCCTGCGTTATCGACGCCCGCATATCGTTCTGCATCTCGATGGCCTCAATAATGATCGGCACTTCGAGGAACGTCCGCAATTCAGTGACGAATTCATCAGTTACGAGATCCGCGACCGGGGGGCTCTGCGCCGCAGCTGACTGCGCCGCCATGAAAGGCAAAGCGAGTCCAGCGGCAAGGCCACAAGCCAGATGTTTGAAATAACGATTCATCTGTCGATCTTTCTCAATAGAATTCAAATTGCGCGCGAAGAAGAACCGTCTCTGCGTCACCGTCGCCATAGGTCGGCGAATCTTCAAAATCGGAATGGCTGATATTGGCCATCAGCCGGATGTATTTGTCGCGATACCAGGTCAGCCCGAGTACGGCAGTCTCCTGCTTGCCGCCAATCACGCCTGCATCGCTGAGATCGGCCACGTCATAGCGGGCAGACAGCGCGAATGCGCCAAAGCCACCTTGTGTCGCCGGGTTGTCGACAGCTGTTCGCTTGAACAGACCGTTCTTGATGACGCGGCGACCGCCCCAGACATAACCGACATCAACATACCAGGCATCCTCATGCGGGTCGCTTGGACAGATGCCCGTTCCACATTGCACCTGGGCAGTTCCCCACTCGCTTTGAGCGAAGAATCCACCTTTCAGAAGTGCGGCTTCCAGGCCGATAAAGGTATCACTTTCACCGACCTTTGCCGTTGAAATGGTTTTCGGTCCGGACCGACCAAACGCACGCTGACCATAGCTCAGAAAACCGGAGCCATTGCTATCGCGATAGCGGAACGAGCTTCCAAGATGGAGTGTGCTGTCTTCACCAAATGGCTGCGCAGCCCAGGAGACCCGCGCCGACGCAGAATACATATCAGACTCGTCGATAATGTTTGCATCAGGACCAAAGACGCCGCCCGATAACTGGAAGTCGCCAATTGATTTGAAAACAGCGATACCGGTCGCCCGGCTGAAGCCATTGATCTTTGAAACCGAGTTTCCTTCCATGAAGGTGGTCGAGTAGAGCGATGAGGACTGCTCCAGACCATTCATCACTTTGAAGTTGCCGATGCGGACTTTGAAATCGCCACCGAACTCGAGAAACAGGTCACGAATGTTGATTTCATCGCCCTGAAGATCGGTACTGCTTCGGAAGCTCAATCCTTCGTAATCTGCACCGAAATCGACACGGAACAGGCGGAGGTTGGTGTCATCAAGCACATCCTGATCGTTGATGGTTTCGTTTTCATAATCGATGAAAATGTGCGCACCGAAGCTCAGCTCCGGATCTTCCGCCATAGCTGGAGACCCAAAAGACGCGGCAAGTAGTGCGATAATGGAGAGGCATTTTGTATTGTTCATTATTCAGCCCTAAACGTGTTTTCACATGAGGACTGAAATACAGATTTATCGTTCAAGCCGGATTATTAAGTCCGTCAAAAACCTTAAATTTTCAGAACATTCTGTTAAATATTACATTGCGCATGGTCTGAAATCGAAAAACAATTTTCTCTAATATAATCAAGCCGATGGAGGCAGGACAGGCCACTCATCCACGATCTGCCCGTCTTCATAGACGAGAATTTCGCCAAATTGCAGGAAGACTGCTTCGCTTTGTCGCGGGCGGAGGAATACGAAATCATCCGGAGCAAGCTGAACTCCCGGATTTCCCAGCAACATGTCCTGATTGCTCGACCGGCCGCGCCCGTCAGAATGATAGGACAGCCCATCGGGATAGACCGGGTCTGCCTTCCAATATCCGCCATAAGTGAACACCGTAGTGGATGCATCAGACGTGGCGGTCTCGCCTGGTAAAGCCAGATAAGGCCAGGTCTTCAAAACTGGTGTGGCAATGAAACAAGCCGGTTCAAACTCTGCGAGCGCATCGCAGTCAAAGTTCGAAGGCTTAACAAGTGCCGACCCGAGAGCGACTTCATTTGCGAGGTCGGTATTAGCCCACAGTGAATAGGTCTGACTTCCGGCAGCATTCCGCACAAGGAGGTTCAGCGTTTCTGTCCCGAAAAAATGCTCAACCCGATTGAGAACTTCACGATAGACAGATTTCGCATGCTCGTCAGCACGCGCCTTGCTGCCGTCATCGGGCTGCATATGCGCCACATGAAGATCATACCCCATGATACCGGACAGATCCGCGCGCGTGTGATCTGCAAGCAAAGAGAGGACACGATCCAATTCTTCACCTGGAACCAGTCCGCCCCGGTGCAGGCCGATATCAATTTCGAGACTAACCCGGATGCGCGTCGCATAGCGTTCGGCAATGTCCAGATACTGCGTTAGCCGGGCTTCCGTATCGACCAGCCATTGAACATTCTGATGCGCCAGAACATTTCTTGGCCTGATCTTGCTGAAAAAGGAATCCATCGCCCGGGCCGGGAGAGGTTTGCCGAGGAGCTGGTCCGCCATCGGATAATGCTCAGACAGAAATTTCAGCATGGGCAGGTTGAATGTCATCAACCTGTCGGTCCGTGTTTTCTTCATCACCCGGGAAATCAACTCGGTGCTTGGCAGCGATTTTACGACAACCCGAAATGCCGTCTCGTCAGAAAGGGAGTTCTTGAGGCAGTCAATATTCCGATCCAGTCGCGACCGATCTATGATGAGCCTTGGCGTCGCAATGCCTGCCGTATCCAGCGCACCAGACAGTGTCTCGAAATAAGTTTCATCCGCCATTAAGTCTGACACGCCCTTCGCAATATCTTTCCCTCGTCTTTTTCTATGACGGAACAAAATCCGGCCAATGTAAAGTACCCTGATATGCCCCTGTCTTGTCATGTCAGGACTGCCCGATTTCGGAGCAGAAAAAGCCTGCACCGCAAGAATCGGGACGACGGCTGCAGACCAGTCTGGCAGATTGGTCATACGGCTAAACGAAAGAGCATAGGACCCTGTTTTGACGTTACCTGATGCGAATACTCTGCTGCATGAGCTAGACGAAAGAGGGTATGCGCGCCTGCCCGGACTATTGTCAGTTTCTGAATGCGAAACTCTCATCAGCGCATACTCTGATGACCATCGCTATCGGTCCGTCATCTCCATGGAGCGCTATCGTTTCGGGCGCGGCGAATACAAGTATTTTGCCTATCCGTTGCCAGATAGTGTGGAGCGCCTGAGACAAGGGCTTTATCCGTCGCTCGCCAATGTCGCCAACATCTGGTCAGAGCGCCTGGGGCAAAATGCGAATTGGCCGGATCGACTGAATGACCTCACAAGTGCTTGCCATGCAGCCGGTCAAACTCGCCCAACGCCCCTTATTCTGAAATATCAGCCCGGCGATTATAACTGCCTGCATCAGGACCTTTACGGCGAAATCCATTTTCCGCTTCAGGTCATTCTGGGCCTGTCAGCGCCGGGTGAAGATTATGACGGTGGTGAGCTTGTGCTGGTTGAGCAACGCCCCAGGCAACAATCTCGCCCCATCGTCATTCAGCCTGCTTTGGGGGAAGGCATTGTCATTCCGGTCAAAGACCGACCTGTGACCAGCAAACGGGGCTGGTCACGTAATCAGATGCGGCATGGCGTCAGCGCTGTTCAGCGCGGTCAGCGCTTCACACTGGGTATCATCTTCCACGATGCGCGGTGAGCGCTCGACCTAGTTTATCGTGACGGTCTTGGCGTTCAGGAACGCCTTCATGCCCAGATCCGCCAATTCACGACCAATGCCTGAGGCTTTCACGCCACCAAAAGGCAGTCGCGGATCGGAAGTCGTCATGCCGTTAATGGCTGTGAAGCCCGCTTCCAGCTCGTCAATGAAACGAACCTGCTCGCCCTCATCATTGGTCCAGGCCGCAGAACCAAGGCCAAACCGTGTCGCGTTTGCGAGCTCTATCGCCTCATCAATACTCTCGACCTTAAACACACAGGCGACTGGTCCGAAAAACTCTTCGGAATAGCCAGGGCTGTTTTCCGGAATATGGGTGAGAATGGTCGGCGGGAACCAGGCCCCCTCGCCTTCCGGAACGCTTCCTTCAAAAACAATCGTCGCGCCTGCATCGACTGTTGCGGCAACCTGTTCAGCTAACTCGTCCCGAATGTCTGTCGTTGCCAGAGGGCCGATTTCGACATCGCGATGCAGGGGATTTCCGATTTTCATCTCGTGCAGCGCAGACGACAACTGATCGATGAAAGCGTTATAGACCTTGGAATGCACAATAAAGCGCTTCGCCGCGATGCAGGATTGTCCATTATTCATAGTTCGCGCTTTCAGAGCGGTGGCGACAGCCTTCTCAATCTTGGCGCTTGGCATGACGATAAACGGGTCAGCGCCGCCAAGCTCAAGAACCGCTGGTTTGATTTCATTACCCGCCGTTGCAGCAACCGCGCGACCTGCAGGTTCACTACCAGTTAGCGTCACGCCTTTCACTCGTTCATCCTGAATGATGGCCTTGACCTTGGATGACCCGATCAGCAGCGTCTTGAACGTGCCGACGGGAAATCCAGCCTTCAGGCAGAGCTCTTCAATCCTAAGCGCGCACTGTGGAACATTGGAGGCGTGCTTGAGGAGAACGACATTACCAGCAGCCAATGCCGGCGCCGCAAAGCGGATCACCTGCCAGATCGGAAAGTTCCACGGCATGACAGCCAGAATTGGCCCCATTGGCAGCCAGCGGACATAGGATTTTGAATTCTCGGTCTTGATGACGGTGTTCTCGAGAATGCGTTCTGTATTCTTGACGTAGTACTCACAGCAGACCGCGCATTTATCGATCTCGGCTTCTGACTGGAGCACAGGCTTGCCCATTTCCAGCGTCATGATTTTTGCGAGGCTCTCTTTTTCCTCACGCAGAAGCGTGGCCAGCTTGCTCAGGCATTCGAGACGCTCTTTCAGCTTCGAACGTTTGCTGAAGGCCGGGAAAACCGCGTTAGCATTGCCGAGTGCGTCTTCAATGGCCGCCTCGTCCATTTCCTCGAAAGTTTTCAGGGTTTCACCATTGGCAGGATTAATGGACGCAATCATTTCGGGACCTCAAAATACGGACATCTGGTCAATGCGGGAGATGTTAGAGACACGCATATGGGGGGAGTGCGTTCCGAGACAAAGCCTGCAGGGTCTCATTGGGGCGAAGTTTTCCTAAACCGACTGTCTCTGCGCACTGAAAAGTGAACCAACACCCCGATGGACTTTCGGGTGTATAGGAATAGGTTCGAAGAAAATTCGCGTTGGCTCGACATGACGCAAAACCTTACAGGGGAGAACTTATGACTTCACTTTGGAAAGCTGGCCTGTTGTCAGCCGGATTTGCCTTCGCATTGTCCGGATGCGCTTCGCAGGACACGCCAGAACCCATGCCGGAACAGACGCCGGTTGCAACAGCGACCGAAGCCGTCACCGAGGCAGCTGCAAGCCCCACAACAGAGACTACCGAAGATGATGGGCCATCGGGCAAGGTTCTCTATGAAACCATTTGTGCGGCATGCCACGAGAACCCGAATGAGACGCGGGCAACAAATCTTGCGGGTCTGAAAAAACTGGCGCCAGAACGCATTTATGCAGCCCTTTCTGAAGGCGGCGTCATGCAGGACATCGGCTCTATTCTGTCCATGGAAGAGAAGATCGCTGTCATCCAGTACCTCACGGCAGATCAGGAAAAGTCAGCGTCAGACGTCGACTGGACAGAAGAAATCATGTGCGAAGCTGACAACCTCGCCGTTGATCTCGGCGACAAAACGGGCGTCACATCATTCGGCTTCGACCAAAACGCAACCCGCAATCTGCCAGCGGATCAGGCGGGCCTCACCAAGGTTGGCATGGAAAATCTCGAAATTGCCTGGGCGATTGGTTTCCCGCGGACCACGAATGTCAGCGCAGCTCCGGTGACCGTAGGCAATACCATCTTCATCAATGCTGCCAACAAACTTGCTGCATTCGACATGAATGATGAGTGCGTGAAATGGTCATATGAAGGCGGTGGATCGCGCTCGCCTCTGGCATTTGGTGAAATCGCCGGTCAGGACGCAATCGTCTACGCGGTTGGCCGCAAAGAAGTGCACGCCGTAAACGCGCTGACGGGTGATGTTATCTGGGCAGTTGAAGGTCAGCCAAAACGCGGCGATGGCGGCGGTATCCGCTCTGGCGTCACGATTTATGGTGACAAGATCATCGTCCCGATCTCTGCTTCAGGCGTTGGCGGCGGCGGCTCTTACTGCTGTACCGGTCACGGTGCCGTCGTAGCGCTGAATGCTGATGATGGCAGCTGGATTTGGGAATACCACACCATGCGCGAAGCGACAGACAATGGCATGGTGAACAGCAAAGGGCAGAAAATGCGTGGCCCGTCTGGCGCGCCGATCTGGACCCAGCCAACCGTCGATGTGAAGCGTAACCGCGTTATCGTGACGACGGGCGAGAATACATCGCTACCAGCAACGAACACCTCTGACGCAATCATCGCGCTCGATCTCGATACGGGTGAAGTCGACTGGCTTTTCCAGGCAATGGAAGAGGACCTTTGGAACATGCATTGCCGCGGAACGGTGGAGACGGCTGGGCCGAACTGTCCATGGCACTGGCAGGATGGTGAGATTGGTCGCGACTTTGACTTCGGTAGCTCGGCCGTAATTGCCCCGGCAATGATCGACGGCGAAACCAGAGACCTCGTTCTGGCAGGGCAGAAGTCAGGTCACCTCTGGGCGCTCGACGCTGAAACTGGCGAACTGGTCTGGTCCCAACGGGTTGGCGAAGGCACACCGCTTGGCGGCAATCACTGGGGCATCGCAGTCAATGATGATCTGGCCTTCCTGACCATCAATGATGGCCTGTCTTACGGTACATCCAATCCGCGTCCTGGTGTGTTTGCTTTCAAACTGGCCGATGGTGAGCCGGTCTGGGAATACAACGCCACACCCGACTGCGAGGGCGAACGCGGCGAGCTGGTCGTCAATTGCCCTCAGAAATATGGCTTCTCAGCTACCCCGATGGTTGTGGCCGATACAGTCGTCGCCGCAACGCTGGACGGAAAGGTATTCAACTTTGATGCGGCGACCGGAGAAATCCTCAGCGTCATCGACACGATCGGGACAATTGAAACGATCAACGGTGTTGAAGGCGAAGGCGGGTCGATTGACAGCCATGCTGTTCAGGCAGGCAAAGGCATGCTGCTGATCGGATCGGGCTATGCCTCGTTCAGTCAGACACCTGGCAATGTGCTGATCGCCCTGAAACCAGCGCCTTGATCTTCTGATCAACCAAATATTCAAAGCCCCGGTTCGCGCCGGGGCTTTTTCTTATCCGGCATAATCCCGGGATTGGCCATCTCGTCCACGAAGGCGATGTTCTCCATCCTCCGTTTCGACATCACTCAAGGCGGCATTGGCTTTCGACACGCCTCCTGGAATGTCGATCACATAATGCGGCACGGAAATTCCTGAGACGCGATCACGAAGCGCACGGTAAATGGCCTGCCCTTCTTCGACAGTCACCCGAAAATGACCCGTGCCCGGCGCAAGGTCGGGATGGTGGAGGTAATAGGGGCGAACGCGGTTTTCAGTCAGGAGATCGAAGAGTTCAGCCAGAACCGACGGATCTGCATTGACGTTCTTCAGAAGCACGCTCTGAGACAGAAGGGGGAGTCCCGCCTCAGCCATGCGCGCAAAAGCCATTTCGGTTTCAGGTGAAACCTCGCGCGCATGGTTCACATGAACCGAAACATAAACAGTCTTGGTCGTCGCCTTCAGTGCAGCGATAAATGCGTCATCGATCCTGCCCGGGTCTGCCACAGGCATGCGCGTATGCCAGCGAATGACGCGAATATTCTCGAGCGCGCCCAAAGCACCGGTGAGTGACTTCACCCGCTCAGCAGACAGCATGAACGGATCACCACCTGTGAGGATAACTTCGCGTACGCCGGGCTGAGACCCGATATAATCGAGCGCCGCCTGCAATTCAGAAGAGGTCAAATTGCCGCCAGCTTCGGGCCCGACCATTTCACGGCGAAAGCAAAACCGGCAATAGACCGGGCACACACCAACCGGCTTCAACAACACCCGGTCCGGATAGCGGTGCACAACACCTTTTACCGGCGTATGCGGCTCATCGCCGATCGGATCGCTCAGCTCTTCAGCCGTTCGAAGCATTTCGCGTTCATCCGGCACAAACATCTGAAAGATTGGATCATTTTTATCTGAAGGAACGATTCGTTCTTTCAAATGAGGCGTCATACCGATTGCATAGGCATGCTCAACCTCGGCAAGTTCACGTCGCCGCCCTTCCGAAATCAGCCCGGCACCTTCAAGCGCGGCAAGAGTAGAAAGCGCACGCGCCATCAGACCACGACCGGCGTCCAGATGACGTGATGAACGCTCGGCGCACCCGTCGCCAGCATAACCAGCCGGTCAAACCCGAGCGCCACACCGCTCGCGTCAGGCATGTTGTCGAGGGAGGCCAGAAAGTCTTCATCCAGCGGATAACGCTCGCCATAAAGTTCCTGTTTCAGGGCCATGTCCGCCTCAAACCGTTTACGCTGTTCTTCAGGATCTTTCAGCTCATGAAATCCATTGGCCAGCTCGACACCACATCCATAGAGCTCAAACCGGTCGGCATAACGCTCATCGTCAGGGCAGGCACGTGCCAGAGCCGCCTCACACACCGGATACCGATAGAGCACCGTCAATCTTTCCATCCCCAGATAGGGCTCGATCTTCGTGACCAGAACTGCCGAGAAAATATCTGACCAGCTGGCATCGGCCGATACTTCGATCCCGCTTGTCGCAGCCGCGGCAGCAAAGCCATCGCGGTCCTCAAGCAGGCTATCGAGATCAATACCCGCAAACCGGTCAAATGCCTCAACAAGGGTCAGGAATTCAGGTTCGGCAAATGCCCGGCAGGTTCGCTCCTTCCAGAAGAAGGCTGTTTTGCCGAGCGCATTAATCGCTTCCTGACACAGGGTAACGGCATCTTTCATCACCGTCGCCAGGTCTGCGCCTGCGCGATACCATTCGATCATTGTAAACTCTGGCGAATGGAGTTGGCTGGTCTCTCGGTTCCGATAGACGCGGGCGAAATCGACAATCTGGGTTTCACCGGCAGCAAGCAGCTTCTTGCACGAGAACTCTGGCGAGGTATGCAGATAGAAAAGCGATGACTGACCATCATCGGTTACGAAATCGGTCTGAAAAGCGTGAAGATGGGTCTCATTCCCCGGTGACACCTGCAGTGCACCACACTCGACTTCCAGAAAGCCTTCATTTTCGAACCAGTTCAGCAGAACCCGACGAATTCGCTGGCGTTGAACCAGAAACGGACGCCGATCAGCGTGTGCTTCCTTCTCCCACCATGCTGCGCCTGTCATATTGTCTGCCTTTGAAAACGGGGAATCTCACACTCGGAGGTTGGCGAAAGGCTCAACAAAGGCTATGGCGATTGCCAATCCAGCCGCTCCGACGCGGAGCGCTTAACCCATCCGCCCCTCCTGGGCAACTCGAGATCACATCATGGCCGTTGAAGTCGCACAGAACATCCGCAAGGGTAACATTATCGAACATACTGACGGACACCTGTATTCCGTCCTGAAGGCCGAGTCCTTCCGTCCTGGTAAAGGCACGCCAACCACCACGATCGAAATGCGCCGCATTTCCGATGGTGTGAAAACCGTCATCACGACCAAGACACAGGAAAAGCTGGAAAAGGCTTTCGTGGAAGAGGTCGACCACACATATCTCTATGCGGATGGCGACAACTTTGTTTTCATGCACCCTGAAACCTTCGAGCAGATTTATGTCTCCGCCGGCATGGTGGGTGATTATGCGCCATACCTTCAGGAAAACATGACCTGCATCCTGCAAATGTTCAACGGCGACCCGGTCTCCATTACGCTGCCGCCTCGCGTGACTGTCGAGATCACCGAGACAGAACCCGTAGTAAAGGGCCAGACCGCCTCTTCATCTTACAAGCCCGCAATGACCGACATTGGCGTCCGCGTCATGGTGCCGCCGCACATTGATGCCGGCACACGCATTGTCGTGAACACGGAAGATTCCAGCTATCTGGAACGTGCCAAGGACTAAGCTCTGACAGCAATTGAATTGAGAAAGCCGCCGGAGCGATCCAGCGGCTTTTTTGTTTTATTCTGGCAGGGCGTAGGCGATCATTTGCGAACCGATGGTCGGACCAGTCGGCGCGTCATCCGGCACCGAAATCACCACATACTGTTTTCCATCGATCATATAGGTGATCGGCGTCGAGTTTGCTGAAAGCGGCAACTTAGTTTCCCAAAGTGTCTTGCCGTTCTGAATGTCGATCGCTCGCATGGTGGAGTCGAACGTGCCCACCTGGAAGATCACACCTGAGCGTGTCGTCGTCAGGCCACCATAAACCGGCGTACCCACTTCAAAAGGCAGGCCCGGCTTGATGCCAAACGGGCCGATCTCAGTCATCTTGCCGATCGGACGCTTCCAGAGAAGCTGATTGGTATTGAGGTCAATCAGCGCCAGCACACCATAAGGCGGCTCGAAGCATGGCGTTTCTGACGCGATATCCGTGAACGGGATTTTCCACGCGGACATAAACCGCGAGGTCAGGCCATAACGCGGCGCACCCGCTTCCCATTGTCCCTGTCCGGTCAGGTCGGGCCGTTCGGGTGCCTGACGCGCTGGCCGACGCGACGCAGCCTCTTCATCGGACAAGCGCTGACCGAACATTGCCATGCGCTCTTCTTCGGTGATCATGATGATCCGGTTACCCATCAGGAGCGGCTGAACCACGATCAGGCCATTGTCGGCATCCACAGATGAACTGGTCCAGTTATAGCCGCCCTGATTACCCGGATACTGGAACGTGCCACCACTCGTATCGGTGTCCCGGCCCAGAATGCCTTTGCCCGGCATAGGCGGCGTGTAATGGCCTTCATAACGCATCTTCTTGAACTCGATCCGGCAATAAAGCTGATCGAGCGGGGTCATGCCCCACATGTCTTTCTCATAGCGCGGCGTGTTGAAGCGCGGCAGGTCGGAGAAAGGTTGAACAGGTGAGGTCCAGTCACCTGGCGCCGGATCCTGTGGTACAGGGCATTCCCCGAGAGCCGTCGGCGTTGAGCCGTCCATACAACTCGTCGCAGGCCAGATGGATTCACCTGTGCGCCGGTCTATCAGGAACATTTCGCCCTGTTTCGTACCCGCTGCGACAGCTGGAATCCGTTCGCCATCCTTGGTGATATTCACTAGTGTCGGCTGAGACGGAACATCATAATCCCAGATGTCATGATAGGCCGTGCGGAATACCCAGGCGACTTCACCTGTCGCGCCGCGCAGAGCAACCACCGCCGCATTGATTTCATCGTCAAATTCACGGCGCTTCGCACCATAATAGTCTGGCGACGCATTACCGGTCGGAACGAAGATCAGATCCATCTCAGGATCATAGCTGGAGGTCGACCAGCTGTTCGGCGTACCGCGTGTGAAGGTTTCGCCTTCCGGAGGCATGCCTGTTTCACCGGGCCGGCCCACATCAAACGCCCAGACAAAACTGCCATCAATCGCATTGAAGGCCCGGATCACGCCGGAAACATTCCCCAGTTCCTGATTGTCTGAAACCGTACCGCCGACCGCCACATTATCGCCCGCGACCAGAGGTGCCGATGAGAGGTTATAAGAAAACGGAACATGCGGCCCGAGGCCAACGGTCAGGTCGACATCACCATTGTCACCAAACTCTTCACACCGTTCGCCGGTTTCAGCACTCACCGCGATCAGTCGTTCGTCGGTCGTTGCCGTCAGAATTCTGGTCTTGCACGCACCGACATAGTCTTCGTCAGCTTCATGCCATGCCACGCCCCGACAGCCCCGGGCAAAGCGGTTGCTTTTGGCCAGCTCTTCCCAGGTCGAGCCGGTATTTCGGTTCTCTGGATTAAAACGCCACTTTTCTTCGCCTGAGGTCGCATCAACAGCAATGATGATCTGCCCCGGCGTACACGTGTAGAGCGTATCATCGATCTGGATGGGTGTTGCCTTGAACTCGTAGGGCACATTCGTTTTGAAGCGCCAGGCTTCCTCAAGCTGGCTGACATTTTCGGGTGTAATCTGCGTCAGCGTTGAAAAGCGCGTGCCCTCATCCGTATTTCGGTAACGGACCCAGTCATCTTCAGTGGTCGCGATTTCAGGAACCGCCCGCTCAAATTCGACGACATCTGTTTTCTGAAATGCACTGACGCCCAGAAGCGCAATACCAACAACGCCCGCAACGCCGACCCAACGGCCACCCGTTGCACCTTTCATATCCGCTCGATACCAGGGCATGAGGAACCAGAGGCCAACGACAATCCATGCCGCCAGGCGAGGGAGTAACGCGAGAAGATCAAGCCCACTTTCCGGAATGGACCAGATGATGGTTCCTGCCAGAATGATTGCATAGAGCGTGCCCGCCAGCCCTTTTTTCAGGACGAGCAACACGACAACGCCAAGCAGCCCCAGGCCCGCGATCAGATAATACCAGCTTCCCCCAAGAGAGAGCAGAGTGAATCCCCGAATTGTCAGATAGAGACCAACAGACAGCAGAAAAGCTGCGAACAAGAGGTTCAGAACGCGCGAAATCATAATAATCAGCTCTCCCCAGCGCCGAGATGCGGAACGCCACACGAATGTTCACCATTCTATTTGTCGTGGAGCCCGTACAATGTGGGAAGGATGAATATAGCTGACTATCCAGTTTGGCAATCATGGTGATGATCACGTTGATGCCAACTCGACAGTACGGGACAGGGGTGATCCGTCAGGTCTCGCCGCGATTATAGTACTTACACAGGCTGTCCACGAGCACTTTGCCCGCGCCGGGCAAACACCGATAATAAATCGTCTGCGCCTCTCTTCGCGCTTCAACAAGTTTCACTGCGCGGAGCTTTGCCAGGTGTTGTGAAATCACCGAAGACGACTGTCCGGTCATGTCTGCGAGCTTGTGCACAGGCAGTTCTCCGGAGCTCAGAGCACAAAGGATCTTCAGGCGGGTTTCATTCGACATGGCTTTCAGGATTTCCGAGGCATCCTCAAACTGAGAATGCCTCAGGCCCGGAATGGCGCCATGTTTTTCCAGAGGTTCGGTACTCAATGCGCTGGATCTCCAGTGAAGGGCTCTTCCGCTTCAACGGTCACAGCAGGGTCTTCCATCCGCCAATCAGGGCCACGCAGGGCCACATAGATTGCCGGAATGACCAGAACCGTCAGAGCCGTAGACGACGCAAGACCAAAGAGCAGCGAAATCGCTAGGCCCTGAAAGATCGGGTCAGTCAGGATCACCGCGGCGCCAATCATTGCAGCAAGGGCTGTCAGAACGATTGGCTTGAACCGGATGGCGCCCGCATCAAGCAATACTTGCTTCAGTGGCGTTTGAGCATCCTGACGGTGACGAACAAAGTCGACCAGCAGAATGGAGTTTCGGACGATAATCCCGGCCAGAGCAATAAAGCCAATCATGGAGGTCGCGGTGAAAGCCGCTCCAAACATCCAGTGACCAATCATGATGCCGATCAGCGTGAGCGGAACGGGCGTCAGAATGATCAGCGGCACACGGAAGGTTCCGAACTGCGCGACCACGAGGATATAAATTCCGACCAGCGCGACGCCAAAGGCAAGGCCCATATCCCTGAAGGTCACATAAGTGATCTCCCACTCGCCATCCCACAACATGGAGGGTTTGGATTCATCTTCCGGCTGGCCGTACATGCTGATGGCAGGCGCCTCGAGACCGGCCGCTGCCCAATCATAGGCTTTGATGCGATCCTGAATCTCGAACATGCCATAGATTGGCGCTTCAAAACGGCCTGCCAGCTCACCCATCACCATGTCGGTGAAGTATCCATCACGACGAAAAATCTGATACGATCCTGTTTCCTCCGTCACATTCACGACAGATCCAAGTTCAACCGGCGTTGCAGACGGATCACCGGTCATTCGCGGGACAGGGATTGCCGCCAGATCCTGGGACCAGCTGCGCTGAGACTTGGGCAAACCGATCCGGATGTGGAGCGGGTCACGGCCTTCACCGCGTGGGCTGACGCTCACCGTCTGTCCGCCAAAGATGAGGCCAATCGTATCCAGCACGTCGCCTTGCTGAACGCCAAGATCAGCCGCTGCGGGTTCATCCACTGAAATCGCGAGGCGCGGCGCGGGCTGACCAAAGGAGTCGTCCACATCCACGATGAAATCCGTCTCTTCGAAAAAGCCGCGAATAATGCCAGCTGTTTCACGACGGGCTTCAGGTGTCGGTCCATATATCTCAGCCATGAGCGTTGAGATCACTGGCGGACCTGGTGGCACTTCCACCACTTTGACGCTCGCACCTTCTGGAAGCGGGACTGACAACAAGCGCTGGCGCATGTCGAGCGCAATGTCGTGACTTGCCCGTTTGCGATGAGATTTTTCAGACAGATTGACCTGAAGATCGCCCAACTCGGCTGACGATCTCAGAAAGTAGTGGCGCACAAGGCCGTTGAAATTAAATGGCGCTGCGGTGCCCGCATAAGCCTGAATGGTCTCGATCTCTTCGATATCACGAATGGCATCGGCCAGTGCGAACAGGCTGCGTTCAGTGTCTTCAAGCGCTGCACCTTCTGGCAGATCGAGAACCACCTGAATTTCGGATTTGTTGTCGAATGGCAGGAGCTTCACCGGCACGGCCTTAAAGGCAAACAAGCTCATGGATGCAAGTGTGGCGATGCCGACAGCGACCAGAAAAATCCAGGACGACGTTCGCGAAGCCACGATGGGTGAGGCCACTGCACGATAGAATTTCCCAAGCCGGGTTTCTTCGTCTTCATGCGCATGTCCGGAAACTTTGGCTTTGCCGGCAATCTTCATCAGAAGCCATGGCGCAATGCCCACTGCCACGAAGAATGAGAACACCATGGCCGCCGAGGCGTTCGCCGGAATGGGCGCCATGTATGGCCCCATCAGACCAGACACAAACATCATGGGCAAAAGCGCAGCAATGACTGTCAGCGTCGCGATGACGGTTGGATTACCAACCTCAGACACCGCATCAATTGCCGCCTGAGTTCGCGTCCGGCCATCCTTCATCGCCCAATGACGCGCGATATTCTCGATCATGACGATTGCATCATCAACCAGAATACCAATTGAGAAAATCAGGGCGAACAGACTGACCCTGTTGATGGTGTAGCCCATCATCATAGACGCAAACAGCGTGAGAAGAATCGTTGTCGGAATAACGATCAGCGTCACCAGAGCTTCCCGCCAGCCAATCGCAAAGGCGATCAGAACAATGATCGAAACAGTCGCCAGTCCAAGGTGGAAGAGAAGCTCATTCGCCTTGTGGTTTGCGGTCTCGCCATAGTCGCGCGTCACTTCCACGCGCACACCTTCCGGGATGAGTTCGCCTTTGAGCTCATCAACGCGATGGAGAATGGCTTCGGCAACATTGACGGCGTTTGCGCCGGGGCGTTTGGCAAGCGCCAGTGTCACGGCCGGACGCGCTTCGAACTCGCCGTCGCCATGCTCGCGGTCGAGCGTCCAGACGCGGGATTCAGTTTCCGTACCGACGACATTCACCTTGGCAACATCAGACAGGTAAACGGTTCGTCCGCCTGCACCGCGAAGCTCAAGGCGTTCCAGCTCACCGACAGATTCAATCCGGTCGCCCGCCTGAATAATCAGTGAGCTACCATCCTGACGGGCATAGCCCACAGGCTGCGCCGAAGCGGCCTGCTGAACAGCATAGGCCAGTGACTGAAGCGGAACACCATAGGACGCCATCGCCTGAATATCAGGTTCGACACGAAGCTCATAAGGGCTGCCGCCGACAAGAAAGCTCAGCCCCGCATCTTCAACCTTGGTGAGTTCATTCTGAAGCTCATCAGCCAGCAACCAGAGACTTGATTCCGTCCAGACATCGCCGGTCCACTCTTCCGGAGAGAGCGTCAACGTAACGATTGGCACGTCATTGATCCCGCGCCCAACGATCATTGGCTGGGGAATTCCGGGCGGGATCCGGTCCATATTGGCCATAATCTTTTCATGAATACGAACAATCGCGTCATCGGCATCCGTACCGACATCAAAACGGGCCGTCACCATCGCGCCGTCATCCCGGCTCTGCGAATAGACATGCTCCACATTCGGTATGGCCATGACGATTTCTTCGAGCGGTTTTGAGACCAGCTCGACCACGTCAGCCGCCCGAAGTCCCGGCGATGAAATCATCACATCGACCATGGGCACGGAAATCTGAGGCTCTTCCTCACGCGGGATGGTCAGGAGTGCGATCAAGCCGACAGCCAGCGCAGACAGTAGAAATAGCGGTGTCAGCGGCGACTTGATCGTCGCCCGTGTGATGGAACCGGAAAGATCAGGCTTCATGATACCCTACTCCGGCTTCTGAATGCGGTCGCCGATCTTCAGACCGCTCAGCACTTCATACTGACCGTCTTCATTGGCGAGGGTCGAAGCCAGCGTCACAGGCGCATCAATGAACCGGTCACCAACCTGAACGCGGATGAAGTCGACGCCATAGCGCGTATCAACATAGTCCTCCGGGATCAGCAGCGCACGACGTTCACCGACGGGCGCGAGCACGTCCACGCGCTCCCCCACAAGTGCATCAATTGTCCCTGAAACCGACGCGTCTGCGACGAGTTCGCCATTGCGGAGTTCAGGGTAGATTTTGACAATTGTCGCGCTAAGGAGCTGGTTGTCGCGGGCGGGCAGTCGCAGCGTGATGGTCTCGCTTTCGGCGATCTGGCCAGCATGTCGTTCCGGCAGGGTCAGACGGACAATCCCGTCCAGCGTCGCAAACCGGGCAATGACCTCACCTGGTGAAACGATCGAACCTTCCACCACGCTTACAGAGGTCACGCGAGCATCTGCAGGCGCGCGGATATTACCTTCTGACTGACGTGCAGAAAGGGCACGACGTTCGGCAACGGCCGAGGCAAGATTCTGTTTGAGTACATTCAGGCCGGTTTTCTGTTCGTCCAGACGCGCCTTTGGGAAGAAACCGTCATTAAAGAGTGCTTCGTTCCGGGCAACGTCTTGTTCGGATTGCGCAATTTGCTGCTCAATGCCGGAAATGCGGGCCGACAGAGCGGCAAGCTGAGGTCCAATCGTGTCGTCGGTCACCACGGCAATCACCTGACCGCTTTCAGTGACGTCACCCTCGTCCACCCGCAGAGACGTCACAACGCCTTGAAGCCGCGATCGAGCGGTGGCCGTATCAGAGGCCTCAACACGCGCCACGACCGGGCGATAGTCCTGAATAATTGTCTCTTCGATCACCAGGTCCTGCGCTGAAGCTACAGGGATGATTGCAAGCAGCGCTGCGACTGTGAGACTTTTAGTAGCGTCCATCATCTTCCACCTGACCGCTGGCTGGGTTGATCCGAATAAATGGCAGATTGTGCACTTTCCACATGCCAATGCCGCCCGTCATGTGCGCCGCATCTGCGCCAGTTTCTGCGATGAATTTGTCCAGCGCCATGCGTGAGCGTTTCCCCGATCCGCACTGGAAAATCACTCTTCGACCGGTTGTCGGAATGGCCTTTGGTTCAAAAGTCGACAGCGGATGAAGCAACGCGCCGTGGATGCGCTCATTTGCAAATTCCGCAGGCTCACGAACATCCACAAGCAGAATCTCTCCTGCTTTCAGCGCTTCAAAAATTTCCAGGGGCGACAGGTCGCGTGCATCAGCCATGGCTTTGGACTCCAGACGTTTCATCTCTTTGCCAATGTACGAATTCAGGTCGATTTCGAACAGGCGACAAATATTCTTGTATTCTAATATTAGAAATGTATTATATTAAAGACAATAAGGGAGCAAGCCCAATGAGCAATGACGGAAAAAGAATTGTCGTACTCGGCGCGGGTCTTGGTGGCGTGATCGCCGCCTATGAAATCAGAAGCGCTGCTCGCAAAGTGGATACAGTGGTCGCGGTCAATGAGACGAGCTTTTATCAGTTCGTCCCATCGAACCCCTGGGTTCTGGTCGGTTGGCGCGAGCGCAAGGATATTCTGGTCGCCCTCGCCAAGCCGATGAAGAAGCGCAAAATCGACTTTGTGGTTGGCCGCGCGGAAAAAGTCGACGCGCCGGCAAAATGCCTGCGCATGGCTGACGGCAGCACAGTTGAATATGATTATCTCGTGATTGCGACTGGCCCGGAGCTGGCTTTCGACGAAATTCAGGGTCTTGGTCCGCATGGCGGCCACACCCAGTCCGTCTGCCATATCGACCATGCCTCAGCTGCTTATGATGCTTTCGAGGAATTCTGCAAAGATCCTGGTCCGATCATCGTTGGGGCTGTTCAGGGCGCATCCTGTTTCGGCCCTGCATATGAAACTGCGATGATTATCGAAACCGAGCTCCGCAAACGGAAAATTCGAGACAAGGTTCCAATGACCTTTGTGACCTCAGAGCCCTATGTCGGCCATCTCGGTCTTGACGGTGTTGGCGACACGAAAGGTCTTCTGGAAGCGGAAATGCGCGAGCGCCACATCAAATGGATCACCAATGCGCGCGTCACCTCGGTTGAAAGTGACAAAATGCATGTCGAAGAGGTCAATGCAGATGGCACCGTAAAGGCCACGCATGAACTTCCGATGAAATACTCCATGATGCTGCCGGCCTTCCGAGGCGTCGGTGCCGTTCGCGATATTGAGGGCCTGGTCAATCCGAAGGGCTTCATCATTGTCGACAATCACCAGCGCAATCCCACCTATCCGGAAATTTTCGGGCTTGGCGTCTGCATCGCCATTCCCCCGATGGGCCCGACGCCTGTGCCTGTCGGCGTTCCGAAAACCGGCTTCATGATCGAGTCCATGGTGACGGCAACCGCTGAAAACCTCGGTGAAATCCTGCGCGGCAAAGAACCAACTCATGAAGCAACATGGAATGCCATTTGTATCGCTGACTTTGGCGATGGCGGTGTGGCCTTCGTTGCTCAGCCGCAGATCCCCCCTCGCAATGTGAACTGGTCGATGAGTGGCGGCTGGGTCCACATGGCGAAAGAGGCCTTCGAGAAATACTTCATCAAGAAAATCAAAACGGGTAAATCTGAAACCTTCTATGAGAATGCGGCGCTTAACATCCTGAAGACCCATAAACTCAAGTAAGGACACTCGCACATGACGGCCCCAACCTCCCCAATTCTGATCTGCCCATCCTGCGGAAAACCAAACCGCGTCGCGCCTCAGAACCCATTGACGAAAGGTCGATGCGGCGCGTGTCAGTCGACATTGTCCACTGGCAAACCGGTAGATCTGACAGGTACAACGCTGAGCACACTTCTGACGCGCGATACGGGGCGGTACGTCATTGACCTCTGGGCGCCCTGGTGTGGTCCATGCCGCATGATGGCCCCGGCATTTACCGAAGCAGCAGGTCATTTCGCTGATCAGGTCCGTTTCTTCAAGCTAAACACAGAAGATCACCCTCAGGCTGCCGCGCAATTCAATATTCGCGGTATCCCGACCCTCATCGCTTACAATTCCGGACAGCAGGCGGCACTTCAATCCGGTGCCATGCCACAGCCTCAGCTGTTCAACTGGATCGAAAAGAGCTTCGGCCTCATGGCCAGCTGAATTTGAAAGGTCATTACAATGAACATTGATCGCGCCGTTTTCGTTCTCGCTGGCACAGTGGTTCTGGCAGGCCTGCTTCTCGGGCATTTCGTGTCGTCCTGGTGGCTGCTTCTGTCAGCCTTCGCAGGTGTGAACATGCTCCAGGCTGCATTCACTGGCTTCTGCCCTGCTGCCATCATCTTCCGTGCGCTGGGACTCAAATCAGGATGCGCCTTCAAATGAAATTGACTGGTTTTCTCGCAATCTCCGCTTTTCTGATGTCGATATCGGCAGCGTCGGCTGAACCGATTACGCTTCAGGATGCTGTGGCGCGCGCCCTTGAATATGATCCGGCGATTGAACAGGCTGCGGCGAATATCGAACGCAGCGAAGCCGGAATTGATCAGGCGCTGGCAAAACGCAGACCGACGGCCGGAATTCGCGGTGAATTAGGCTTGCTGGAAACCGATTTCACCGCAGACACCATTTCGCAAATTCCGCGCTCGGTCGGGTTGCAGGCCGAATGGACCGTATTTTCGTCTGGCGCGACCAATGCGGCGATAGACGCATCGCAATTCCAACGCGACGCCGCTGCACGACAATTACTCAGCAGCCGCGAGCGGATCGCCCTGAACACCTTCGAAGCCTATGCGCGAACCTGGTTGGCAGAACAAGTGACCGTCGTCGCCAAGGCGCGTGTTGATACACTCTCCACGCGACTGGAAGAAACCAATTCCCGCTTTGAGCAGGGTCTGGTTACCCGGACAGATATTGCCCTCACCGAGGCGCGCCTTGCATCTGCCGAAGCCCAGTATGAAGCGGCCCGAGCCGGAGTCGCCGCTGCGCGCGCCCAGCTGGCCCGTCTGACTGGCGAAACCCGTCCAGAACCAATCGGCCCGGCGAGCTTTTCCTATCCGGACATTGGATCACTCGACGCCATGCTTGGCCGCGTGTTGACCAACAATCCGGACCTCGCTGCCGCGCAGTCCGCGCTCAGCTCCGCAGATGCCCGCGTCAAAGAAGCTAGCGCTCAGTTCGGACCGAAAGTGTCGGTCAGAGCTCGCGCAACACATGGCGAAGACATGTTCTTCTTCTTTGAAGACCCGATCAGCGACATTGGCGCTTTCGTAACGGTTGAGATGCCGCTCTACACTGGCGGTATGAAACAGGCGGCCGCACGCGGCTCAATCGCCAGCAAGTCACTGGCGACAGCTCAGCTTCGTCAGGTCCGTCTGCAACTGACTCAAGCGACAACCTCTCTCTGGGAGAACATTTCCGCACGGCGTCTGGCGCTGAATGCGGCCCAGCGCGCGGAAGCCGCCGCAAGTCTGGCAGCAGAAGGGTCACTCAAGGAGTATGATGCGGGCCTCAGAACGCTCGTTGATACGCTCGATGCTGAAAACGAGTACCGGGACGCCGAACTGCAAAGCTTGCGGGCTGAAACAGAGTTGCGGATTGCCGAAGCTCAGCTTCTCAGCCTGTCTTCAGAACTGGAAGCTGCCCTGCTGCCGTAAAGCCGCGGTGGTAATCAGTTGTCGGTCCACCGCGCGAGTTCGGCCAGAAGAGCGGCACGTTTCGCACTACCGCCTTCCTGAGACCCGTCCCAGACGAGCATTGGCAGACCATCCGCTCTGATAATGGGGCCACCGCTTTGAGCCAGCCGAACCAGGTCATCCCGGTTACGACTGATCACAGTGAAGCTCATGCGACGCTTATCTTCAGCCAGCCCGGAAAATACCGCGCCTGTCTTGCGGCCAATACCGGATGATGGCGATGCGCCCTCAGGGCCATCACAAATCCAGGTTTCCCCGCCTGCAGCCAGATAGGTTGCAACGCCCGAAACCTCATCAAGTCGGGATTTCGTCCAGGGCGTATCAATTTGAAAAGCAGTGAGTCTGGCATCGTGCAGACAGTCCTGCAGAGCTTCGTCAGGCAGCCCCCAAAGCGGCGGTTGAGCGGGTTTGTCGGAATAGTACATGTCACTCGTCATGACGTTCTGGCGTACCCAGACCTTTGCCTTTCCTCTTTCCAGCGCATCGAGGGATAGCTCATGGCAACCCGAAATATTCAGGACGGCAACACCCAGGTCGAGACAGGCAGACCGATAGCGCTCTTGCTCCGCTGCGGATGGATCAAATATGTCCCGGATATATGCGCTTTCTTCCAGAAATCGCCGCGAACGATCAATCGCGTCAGGCGAAAAAACGAAATAACCGACATAGAACTCAGCCTTCGGCGGTGGCGGTATTCTCGAAAGCCTGTTTTCAAGTTCGACGACATGAGTTTCAGAGAACAACTCAAGCGCAGCCTCTCGTGTGACCGACGGCTTCTCGATGTCGGTCTGCGATGATGCCTGGTCTCCGGCACTAAGTGACTCTGTTTCTGTCTCAGTCAGTTCAGCACGCTCTGAGACCTGTTCTGTCGATACCGTGGCGTCGCTGCCAGAGATTTCACCACGCCCACCGCCAACAGCCTCAGCCGAGGCCGCCAGACGAACTGGCGTATTCGTATAACCGACTTCATCAGCCAAATCCGATGAAATGACCTCCATTTCTGTCGCGGCCGCGGCAGTTTTTTCTCGTAATTCCAACCGAGTATTCTCAAACGCCGAATAAGTCTTCTTGTCAGAAAGTCCCATCTGAACCACTGACCTGAACGTGGCAGACGTTGCCTCTGCAAGTTGGCCAGACGGCCCTGAACCCTCGACTGAAGACACGTCATCGCGAAGAATGGAAATGGCTTCATCCATTGCTTCGGAGTCCTGATAGGCTTCGATTTTGGCTTTTGCCTCCTCAATAAGCTCAATCACGCCCTGAAGGTTTTCAATATAACGTCCAACAGCCAGTCCACCTTCCCAGCCTGCTGCCACAATTCCGCTGTCATCGGCCAGCCTGAGCGCGACTGTCATCAAATCCTGAAGTGACGCGTCGATGTCAGCGATCTTGCCGAGCATATCGCGAACAGCCGCCCTCCGGATCTCATCAGCCAGCTCCGCATCCATCGCATCCAGTTTGTCTGGTGCCGGCAGATTCCGCTGCCATGGCACGAGAACCGCCTCTATTTTGGCACGACCTCGCCAGGACTTATCAGCCGCCTGTTTGAGTTCAATATCAACGATATCCCAGCTCTTCAGACCCGCATCACGTGCATTGGCTTCAGCCGCGGCCCAGACTTCTCCATACACCCGATCGTGCGACCGGATCCAATCCTGAACGTCGGCGCTGGACTCCATTCCGAAGCTCCATTCGCTGTAGATGCTGACAGATGTCTCTTCGGTGACCGGATCAAGCGGGTTCGCTGAGACGGAGAGGTGCACACAAGCACCCATGATCAGACAGACCAGATTTCGAATAATGATAGCAGCCCCCGGTCATTTGGCGAAAATGCAAACGTGAAACTTTACAGCGATCTGCAAAAGTTTACGGGCGGGGGGCATCGAGTCAATGAAGGCAGCGGAAGGTCACGCCAGGCGCAGTCAAGTGCTCAGGAAACGACCGGTCTTGAATGTGCCAGGAAACTGGCGGTGAGACAGGGATTCGAACCCTGGAGACGTTGCCGCCTACACGCGTTCCAGGCGTGCGCCTTCGACCACTCGGCCACCTCACCATCCGGAAGGGGCGGAATATAGTCAGGATGGATAGACAAGCAAGAGCGTTTTTCGACTCAGCTGATGATTCTTTTGCCCTGTTCAGCCGGGTTCTGTATTCCTATCTCCGAGGGAACAGAAAAAGGACTGATCATGTTTCAATCCCGCCGCCCATCCACACTGCCTGATCGTGACACAGCACTGCCCGGTCGCAGCGAGCCATTGCCGACAGCTGAAACCCATTTCGTGAATGGGCATGAGTTGAAGGGACCATATCCGGACGGCATGGAAACCGCCGTCTTCGCGATGGGCTGCTACTGGGGTGTGGAACGTCGTTTCTGGCAGGTACCGGGCGTCTGGGTGACGGCCGTCGGCAATGCGGGCGGTGTGACCCCGAACCCAACCTATGAAGAAGTCTGTTCCGGCCAGACCGGCCATGCAGAGTCTGTACTCGTGGTGTTTGACCCCGAGACGATCAGCTATGATGATCTTCTGAAAGTTTTCTGGGAAAATCACGACCCAACCCAGGGCATGCGTCAGGGTAATGATCAGGGCACGCAGTATCGTTCGATCATTTTCACGTCGTCAGACGCTCAAAAAGACGCTGCAGAAGCGTCTCAGAAAACCTATCAGGCGCAGCTGTCTGAAGCAGGTTATGGCCAGATCACGACCAGTATTGAGCCACTTGAAGCCTTCTATTTTGCAGAAGACTATCATCAGCAATATCTGGCGAAGAACCCAAGCGGCTATTGCGGTATTGGCGGCACGGGCGTCAGTTGCCCGGTTGGCCTGCCTGCCTGATCAGGTGTTCCAGCGAATAGAGAACCGGCGACGATTGGCCAGCATTGTCTCAGCGTGATTGAAGGCCTCAAGGCCCGTATCCGCGAGTTTCATGCGACGATCAGACTTCGTCGCCTCAATGCCTTCACGAAGATGGTTCATGGCTTCCTGCAGGACCAGTGGCTCAAACTTGTGCTCACACTGCAGGATCATCGCCCGACCGAGATCAATCTTGGCTTGGGACCATCGCAGCTGGTCATCGCCGGGTTTCATGGCCGCCAGGGCGCGGGTTCGATACTCCGCGGCTTTCTCAAGCCATTTCGGATCTTTCAGCTGCTCGCCAATGTGAAGAGCGCCTGCTGCAAAGTCATCGTCGAGCTCTGTTCTGGCCTTGCCTGTCAGGATTGTTGTCTCTGTCAGCAGAGTTTCCATGGATTGGATGATTGGCAAGAGCCGGTCTGCGCGGAAGTCGGCTGGCTTACCGAGGGATGGTCGAAGCCGACGACCCGCAACATAGGCGATCGCGCGGCGCTCATCCTCACCCCAGTCAGATGGATTGCCCATCAGGTTGACTGCAACAAAGCCTTTCGCGCTCTCGCCATTCACCATGTCAGGCGTCGAAAAGCACAGCATATTCCCTTTGGCACGACCACGCGCTTCACCCCAGATGATGAGATCAGCACCAGATTTTTCGAACGTCTGGAGAAGAGTCTCATGATCGGTTTTCGACAGAGCAAAATCGGTCGCTTCAACATCGATCGGACACGAGCCCAGATAAAAGGGCGATCCGAAATTGAACATGGGTAAATGGCGTTCCAGAGAATCCAGAACAGCCTTGCGCACCGACATCCCGCCAACACCGCCCACCGAGGCAACCATCACTTTCGTGCCAGCATTTCCATCATCCCGCATGGCGCGCATACTGGCATATTGATGCAAACGTCGAGACCCGGACAAAACCTTGCCGATCAGCCAGATGGCAATCAGCACTGACAAAATCGCCATTGCTGCCAGCCCGAACACCGCCAGTAAATCGGGGTGCGGCAGACCTTCAGCGAACTGAGCGGCTTGTTCAAGAAGTGAGGAGAAGACTCCAGTTTCAGATGTGGGCATAAATCAAGTGACCCGCGGTAACTCTACACGATATTGAAATTTGACCGGCTACGAACAGCAGTTTTGATTTCCGGCCGCGTCCGCTCTGTTTGTCGATACTTGTTCGAATGTCAACAGATTGCGCCCTGTTGCAGCGGTAACGCACGGTGAATTGTCCGTTGAAACGGCTTTGCCCGTCTTCTGGTCAAGTCATGGTGGCTGGAATAGGCCGGTTTTGCACGCTCAATTAATATGAACGCGTTCAACATGATTAAAGCTGCGCCAATTGGTTGCAGGTGCACTCATCAGTGTAGATTTTGTCTTTTCAGGTCCGGATCACATGTTAGTGTCCATCAACAGCGCTCAAAGAAGCGCGTCGGGTCGAGAGTGGTGTAACGTGTTTGATACTGAGAAGAATGACGCTGTAAATGCGTCTGAAATGGGTAATTCGTCTCTTAAAGAACGGTTCGTACTGGCAGCGAAAGCTGGCTTCCTTCTGATGACTGGCGTTCTCGCCGTCCAGATTTTCATGAAAGCAGTTTATTTCGCACACCTCTGAGGGCCTGTCGGCCCATCAGATTTGTCGCGTCACTGAAAGCGATCAGACTATTGATCGCTCACGACTGCTGCGCACAGAATTTCCAGCTTGTCCTGGCCGCTTCCGGAAAA
>NZUJ01000123.1 GCA_002701295.1 Ponticaulis sp.
GAGCGTGCTCACCTCAGGCCTCACCAGCCAGACTGTCTTGAACCGGTCTGCGTTCGAATACGAAGCCATTGGCGACTTTAACGGTGATGGCGAAGACGACATCCTCTTCCGTCTCGGCAATGACAATGGCCGGGTCTACTACTCAGGTGACCTCTCAACCTTCGACACGCTGACGGACATGGACGGAAACGACGTCCGCGACATTGCCGACTATAATGGCGACGGCCTCGACGACATCCTGATCTCTGATAGGTCCACAGGTGCCTTCTCCATCCTTTCAGGCGGAACGGGTGCGCCAATTGCCCTGGACAGCTCGCTCAATGGCGCAAGCGTCGTCTCTGCAAATGGCATCGACACGCTGGGTCTTATCCCGAGCCTGCTAGACGTCAGCTCCGTGAGCTCAATGAACCTGGATCCTCTGGAAACCGCGCTCTCAGAGACCGACGCTTCGGATGAAACGGCGCGGTCCCAGACGGGTGACATCTTCGTCGATGGCTGGGCATAGACTCGACACCCGTTAGAGGCCGAACACCGCAAAGCTGAAGCCTGTCCGGGTACGTTGTGCCTCGACGCTAATCCATCAGCTCAGCCATAGTCAGCCGGCGATCCTGAGACTTGGGCGGAATAAGCCCTTTTTCGATCAGATATCCCGTGTCAGTCATCGCATCATCACTGAACACTTCGGTGAGAAATGCCTTCACCGCTGGCCGGCTTTCAAGGTGTTCCGGCTTCACATAGAGAAACAGAGAACGGGACAAGGCATAATCGCCGCTTGAGATGGTCTCGAAGGTTGGCAGCTCACCGTCGATACGCGCGGGCTTTACCCGGTCTCCGCTCTGATTGAGAAAAGAAAACCCGACCACGCCCATGGCGAGCGGATTGCGGATCAGCGCCTGAATGATTTGCGTATCATTCTCTCCGGAGTCGAGCCAACGGCCGTCAGTCCGAACCGTGTGCGCCAGCGCGTAGAACGCGTCCTTGTCGGTCATTTTCAATGCGCGGAGGTCTGGAAACGTCAGTGCGCCGGCTTCCAGCGCCAACGACACAAGCGCGTCTCTGGTCCCCGACGTCGGCGGCGGTCCATAAACTTCGATCCGGATGTCAGGAAGCTCCGGGTTCAGCTCTGACCAGTATTGGTACGGGTTGTCGATCAGCCCGTTTTCGCCCGGCACACGCTTGGCGAGCGCCAGAAATATATCCCGGTCGGAAAGCGCCATTTCAGGGCCGGACAAGGCATTGATAAAGACAATACCATCCTTGCCCAACTGAAGCTCGACAATATTCTCGACACCATTTTTCCTGCAGAGCTCCGTCTCACCAGCCGTAATCGGGCGAGACGCCGTGGCAATTGAGCTTGTGGTCCCATCATTGCCCTGACAGAAAAGCTTGAAGCCTCCACCCGTTCCAGTCGTCTCGACAACCGGCGTGCTGAAAGGCGTGCTGGCTCCAAAGTATTCTGCAGCCGTCGTAACAAAAGGCGCAACGGTCGAGCTGCCTGCAATCAGAATGCGGTCGGCCTCGTCTTCATTGCCGCCAACCATCATCTCACGATCCTGTCCGGAACAGGCCGCAAAGACGCATAGGATCGCCGTAAACAGCAATGCCGATAGTCTGCCGTTTCGAACGGGTTTCAAGCGAAGCTCCTGAATTTGGTGAAATGACGGTGCCGGGTCTGAGGCGATACCTAACCGGGAAATGTCAAAGTTTCACGTCAGTCGGAAAGAAAATCGGGAAAAATGCGGTTCAGATGAAAATTTAGGTTTACTCGGGGGATCAGAATACTTACATGGCCTGTTCCGGCGGACATCGGATCATGTTCCTTTCCCTGCGAAAGCAATATAGGTCTGCGGCCCGCACTAACGCCGGTTTGGGTTTACACTTGAACAGGATGCGTTCCATGTCAGCTTTCGACACGCCTTGGGACCTGGTCCGGCATTTTGATGCCGATCGACCTATTGCTTGCTGCCGACCTCACCTTGTGCGTCAGGCTGCCAAGTGGTTTCTGACCAATTTTACCGGCGAGACACTTTATGCCGTAAAGGCAAATCCGTCTCCATGGGTGCTCAAAACCCTGCATGAATCAGGCATTCATCAGTATGATGTTGCGTCCATCCCCGAGATGGAACTCGTCGCTGAGCATTGCCCTGGCGCGACCATGCACTTCATGCATCCTGTGAAATCCCGAGCTGCGATTCGTCGCGCCTATTTCGATTTTGGTATCCGGACCTTTGTGTTCGATTGCGAAGCCGAACTCGACAAGATTCTCGATACGACTGCGCGCGCTAAAGACCTCACGCTTATTCTACGGGTTGGTGTTTCCAATCAGGGCGCAGAAATGCCGATCGACGGCAAATTCGGCGCACCACATTACGACGTTCCGCGCCTTCTGAAACTGGTACGTCCGCTTAGTGCGCGACTCGGCCTCTGCTTCCATCCGGGAAGCCAGTGCATGGATCCGTTTGCCTGGGCCGTACACATGGACACGCTGTCGCGTTACATTGACGACTCGGGCGTTGACGTTGACATCATGGATGTGGGCGGTGGCTTTCCTGTGTCCTATCCAGGCAAGGAACCGACCGCGCTGGAACGTTTCCCGATCGTCATTCAGGACGCGTTTGATCGTATGCCACTGGCACGAGACGCTGAACTCTGGTGTGAACCAGGCCGGGCATTGGTTGCTGAGGGCACATCGCTTCTCACACACGTCGAACTTGTTCGCGGCAACGAGATTTTCATCAATGATGGCGCATTCGGTACGCTCTACGACGCCGCGCACTGTAAGTGGCCGTTCCCGATCCGTCTCATCCGCCGCAATGGTGAGCCATCCGTTCGCCTGAAAGCCTTCAAACTATTCGGCCCGACCTGTGATTCAGCTGACGTCATCACTGGTCCGTTCTTCCTGCCGGAAGATATTCGCGAAGGAGATGTGATCGAGATTGGGACGCTGGGCGCTTACGGCGTCGCGATGCAGACCGGCTTTAATGGCTATGGCGAGACAGTTGACGCCTTTGCCAACGACACCCCATGGCATTCTGTCTACGAACCACGCGTCTTCAACGTTTCAGAAAAGTCGACCTGGTTTTCGACCATTTAATGTCAGCAATAGACTGATCACAGCTTTCCACTGACGGAACGGGCTTTTAAAACCTCCCTCATCAAGAACGATGAGGGAGGTTTTTTCATGCTCGGATATGTGATGGTCGGCACGAATGATATGGACAAGGCGCTCGCCTTTTACGATGCGCTTATGCCCCTGATGGACGGTAAGCGCTCCATGCCGTTCCCCAAAGGACAGAGCTATGTGTTTGGCGACAAACCCGCCCCTATGTTCGTGATCACCAGCGCATCGGATGGTGAAGCCTGCACTCACGGCAACGGAACCATGTTCGCTTTCAATGTGAAAACACCCGAAAAGGTTGCCGAAATTCACGCCAAAGCACTCGAACTCGGCGCGAGCGATGAAGGCGCACCCGGCCCAAGAGCAGGATTTGGGGAGTTCGCCTATTTTCGCGATCCTGATGGAAACAAACTGGCTGTATTTGCGCTCGGTTAGTCCCGTCAGGGCTCTTCCAGCGCACACACCGTACCAAAACCAAAGCGGTCTGCTGTCAAACGCAGGCGTTCGAGCGACGGGCTTTCCCCCGTCGTCCACACCTGTCCGCGGCTGACCTGCCCAGCGTCACCCACAAGGCCTTCGTTCTGACCAAGAAGGCTCATGACCCGTCGGGCAATGGCATTGCCGGAATCGATGAACTCGATACCGGGCGGCACGAGCGCCCGAAGCCGCTCGGTCAGAAGGGGAAAGTGCGTGCAGGCCAGCACGATCTGATCGATCTGATCACCACCGTCCTGTTCCAGCAGCTTGCTGAGCTCGTCAGAAAGTTCGTCATCGGTCACAGGCTCACCTGCTGCGAATCGCTCCGCCAGCGCGACCAGTTGCACACTGCCATAAGTTAACACCTGACAATGACGGGCGAATTCGGAAATCAGGGCATCAGTATAGGCGCGCTTAAGCGTACCCGGCGTCGCCAGCACACCAATCGTTCCGGTTTTCGTCAGCCTGGCCGCAGGTTTGATCGCTGGCACGGTTCCGACCACCGGAATATCCAACACGGCCCGGGTCACCTCCAGCGCCAGAGTGCTCGCCGTATTGCATGCAATCACAAACAGGTCAGGCTGAACTTCATCAACCAGTCTGCGCGCCAGAGACGGGATCCGGCGCACCAGCACGTCATCTGACTTGTCTCCATAAGGAAAGAAACCCGTGTCAGCTGCATAGGCGATCCGCCCCTGAAAACCGATCCGGCTCAGCTCTTCGACAACTGTCAGCCCACCAATTCCTGAATCAAACACAAGAACAGATGCCTGGTCTCTTGATCGTGACATAGTCCTCATTACCTCATTATTGTGCAGCGCACAAAATTGTGCTATGCAACACAAAAGCCGAAAGGAAAGATTGCAATGCTGTTTCCGACTATGATGCGTGATGCAAATAATACCGCCGTTTCTCTTTGGGAAGCCGGTCTGGAACAAATGCGCACCACCCAGCAAGCGTTTGTGAAGCAGAGTGAGTTTGCTTCACGCATGGAATTCCCTTGGCAGGTCGAATGGCCAGAGAGTGGAACCGCCATGCCGAAACTCACCTTCAAGGCAGGTTCAGCGGACACCACGCGCGAGGCTTTCCACATGATGGCCGACGCCAATATGAAGGCCTGGGGCAATGTGGCAGAAGCGCTCGCGGCTCTGCCATCATGGGTAAAGCTTCCATATGATGCGCCGGGCGAGTTCTGGGCGAAATGGTTTGACCAATGGCAAGAAGGCAAGTTTGACGGCCCGATGACCAGCAGCATGGACACCATGGTCGAAACCATGACTGAAGCGGTCAAGAAAACAGAATCAACCGCCGGTCAGGCCGAAATGGCGTTCAGCAACACAGCAGAAGCCGCCGACGAATTCATGCCAACGCTTTTGAAGAAAGCAAAAGGTGAGGCTGATGACCTGACACTCATCAAGGGAATTGGTGAGAAACTGAGCCGCGTTCTCAATGAACTCGGCGTCTGGCATTTCGATCAGATCGCCAGCTGGACACCAGAAAACATTGCCTGGGTGGATGAAAAGCTCGCCTTCAAAGGCCGCGTTCAGCGCGAAGCCTGGGTAGAGCAGGCTCAGGGATTCCTGAAATAGTCTCTCCCTGACAAATTTCACAACGCCTTCTGCGGCCCTGTCACTCCGTCAGGGCTGCAATCACATCTGCTGTAAATTTCCGGATCTCGAACCCATTTCGTCCGGCATCCCACCCCCGTCGAACAACAACCAGGTCTTCTGACGGCACGATGACAATATACTGCCCCTGCCCACCTGCGGCAGCATAAACCTGGTCTGGCAACCCATCCTGACCGCCATAAAGCCAGAAATGCCCTCCATAGCCATTCCCGCCGCGCTCAGGCTGAGCTGCTCCCGGTTTTGAGACATAATCAGTCCAGCCGTCTGGCAGAATGCGTTCTCCATTCCACACGCCGTCATTCAGATACAAAAGGCCAAATCGCGCGAAATCGCGGGCCGTCGAATATGTCTGGCCAGACATCAGATAATCCCCGGCCCAGTCCGTCGCTGGTACAGTCCGTGTCATACCGATTTTCCAGAACAATTCCCGAAACGGCAGCTCGAGATAGGTCTGATCATCTCCGACGGCCTCGTGTATGGCACGCAACATCAACTGCGTGTCGGGCGGGCTGTAGAGAAAGCGCGTACCAGGCGGTTGATCAAGAATATTGGACGCTGCGCGGCCCGCAACTGTCCCACCCTGCCGATAGACATCCATCAGCGGGCTACCATTACCTTCTGTGTAGAGCCCTGAACTCATTCGGATGAGATGATCAACCGTGATCTCCCCACGCGGATCGCCCGGGCGGCTCCATTGCTCGAGCACTTTGCCAGCATACACGTCCACATCGTATGATCGCACACCCAGACCAACGACAGATGCCGCAAAACTCTTGGCCGCTGAATGCGTCTGCCCGCCAATATGCATGCCATATCCATCGCTGTATTGCTCGGCGACGATCTTGCCATTTTTCACGACCAGAACAGCCCAGCTATTGCCTTTATAGGTTTCGCCATCAAAGGCCTGTTCGACGAGTGCTCCGAGCCGCGCTTCGACTTCAGAAGACAGGCTCGCAACTGCGTCCTGATCACCCATAGGCCACGTCTCGTTATCGAAGTTGGGCGTCAGACTGCCATCAGAAAATAACAGATAGCCGTCGAGCGCATCAGCTGTCGCGCCAGCAGGCAATTGCAGACACCCCAGCACCGGTCGCCAGGCCGCAATGCGTGGCGGCATGACATCATCATACCCAACGCTGACTATTTTGCGCTGTTCATCGATCTCCGCGGGAAAGGCTTCGAGCGGCTCTGGTGCCGGATAGGTCGCATCAATCACCTGCATGCTCTGCCCGGCTGACCAGAGACCACTACACACCGCCAAAGCGCGTGTCGCTGCGGCACCTGAAGCGTCATGACGAGGTGTATCGCGCCCAACACGCTCAAAAGCCGGCCCGGAAGCCGCCTGCGGCGGCGGTGCAGCGGCTTGTTGTGCTTCAGGAACAGGTTCAGCGGCGTCGTTCGCCTGATGGGTACAGCCAGCCAGGATAGCCCCCAGCCCCGCAATAGTCAGATGGAATAGTTTCAATTGGCCCTCCCCGACACAATTTTCCGGAAATGTCTCATTCCGGGTTCGGGTCGGGCAACACACTATCGCGTGACGTCAGTCGAGCAGGTCCGAATAGAGTTCTGTGCGGCGATCACGGAAAAAGCCCCAGGCCGACCGTTCCCGCTCAAGGGTTTTGAGATCAAATTCAGCGATCAGCACCGCCGCCTCATCACGCGATGCTTCGGCAATAATCGCGCCGGTTTGGTCTGCGATGAAGGAGCAGCCATAAAACTCTTGTCCGTCCTCAGTGCCAATTCTGTTTGCCGCCGCAACCGGCATACAGTTCGAAACAGCATGTCCCTGCATGGCGCGCTGCCACCGCCCCGAGGTTTCAAGGCTCGGATCATGTGGCTCGGATCCGATCGCCGTCGGATAGAGCAGAATTTCAGCGCCTTTCAGTGCCATCACACGCGCCGCCTCAGGGAACCACTGATCCCAGCACACACCAACGCCTAACCTAGCGAACCGCGTATGCCAGGTTTTGAAACCGGTATTGCCCGGTCGGAAATAATATTTCTCCTGATACCCCGGTCCATCCGGAATATGGCTCTTGCGATAAACACCCAATCGAATGCCATCGGCATCAATCATCACCATGGAATTATAGGTGTGGGCGCCATCGCGCTCAAACACCGACACAGGCAAGACCACGCCAAGCTCACGCGCCAGAGCTTCAAAATGGCGAACCGCCGGATGCCCTTCCAACGGCTGAGCCAGGTCAAACCGGTCTTCTTCCTGCGTCTTGCAGAAATAAGGCCCCTCAATCAGTTCAGGTGTCAGAATGACATTCGCGCCCTGCCCGGCCGCATCCCGGATCAGACCGTCAAGCGTCCGGAGATTGGTTTCCAAACTGCCATTGAGCGCGCACTGAACCACACCGAGCTTCATTCTGATGACTCCTGCTCACCCTGAGGCCGCGCCGGGATCTGTTGCGAAATACAGTGAAAGGCTCCGCCTTCGCTCAAAACCGATTTTGCGGGTCGTGCAATCACCTTTCGGCCCGGAAATAATGGCTTCAAAGCTTCAACTGCCGCGCTGGCCTGATCATTATATACCGGCACGATAACAGCCTGATTGGTAATCACAAAATTCATATGGCTGGCAGGCATGATGTCACCATCCTCGTCCAGCACGCGCCCCGGTGAAGGTATAGTGCTGATCTTCAATGATCCGCCTTTGGATGACCGGAAAGACAAGAGTGCCTCCTGAACGCCACGCAGACGAACCGCATGCGGATCATCCTCTCCATTTGGGGTCTGGCACACCACATGCCCCGGTCCGACAAACCGCGCCAGGTTGTCGATATGGCCATCTGTATGGTCATTCACCAGGCCATCACGAATCCAGATGACATCCGTGACGTTAAACGCCGTTTTCAGCGCGTTTTCGGCATCATCGCGTGTCCATCCGACATTGCGATTGGGGTTCAAAAGGCATTCGTCAGTTGTCAGGATCAGCCCGTCGCCATCCCAGTCCACGCTGCCGCCTTCCAGAACAAAACCCATGTCATGGCGTTCGGCGCGAAGGTGCAGGGCCAGTCGCCCGGAAAGATCTTCATCTCCTGGATAGAGATATTTGCCGCCCCAGCCGTTAAACCCAAAGCATCGCGCCTGAAGACGGCCATTTCGCCAGCTTAGAATTGGCCCTGTATCCCGAAGCCAGGTATCACCGCAAGGTATATTGATCACCTCAACACCCGGCACGGCGTCCAGCGCTGCTGCCTCTGAAGCCGCGCCATCCGCGACCAGAATCACGCGAGTCACGCCACCCTGAAACTCCTTTCCGGCGTCCAGAACCGCATTAGCGTAGCCCGCAATTTCAAGACGTGCAGCCTGCAGGACGCTCTCGCTTCCCCAGGGCCCGATATGCGACGGCCAGCCAATCATAATGTGGTCTTGCGGTGCCCATTCAGGCGGTGGTCCAGGAATTTGCTTTGTCATGCGCGCGAAATATCACGCCCCCGAATTTCCGCAAGCATTGGTGTGTGTTCAGCTTCTCAGCGTCTGCGTCAACACAGCGCCTACGCTGGGCTTGTGTGATGCCTTCGGTTGCGACCGCGGCCAGGGCTTTGCCCGCCCCGCCGGAGGCGCTAAGCGCCGTCAGGGATGAAAAAAGGGCGACCCGAAGGCCGCCCTTTCCAAATTAATCAACTGAATTCGCTTAGAATTCGTATTTGATACCGAGCTGGATCTGCCACAGTGAGTTTGTCAGCGTTTCCAGGTTCTTGATTGAACTGTCGCTGCGCAGATCAGAATACTCGAACTGACCGTTGACGATCTGAGCTGAAGCAACCGCACGCTCGTACTCGTAACGTGTACGGGTGATGTGGCCCCAGTCGTCATTGATCAGGTTACCGAGGTTCTCGATGTCAACGAAGAAGAAGGAACGGTGACCTTTGAGAACGCCGGGGAACTGCTGCTGGAAGCGCATGTCGATGATTGTCGACCAGCGGCTGTTGTCACCATTGCGATCTGCAATGCCACCTTTGTATTGAGACAGCTCAGAGTTATCGATGTAATCGAAGAATGCAGCCTGTTGAGCAGCATCGCCACCGAACGAGCCCGCAGAGAAGAGCGGATCATTCGGACCAGATGGCACGTAGAACAGGTGACCCGCATCATCAACACGGCTTTCACGGTCACAACGACCACCGAATACGTCGAACACACAAGCGTTGTTCTCGTTGAATGTGTAGCTGTAAGGCTGGCCAGAGCGGCGTGTACCGAACAGAGACACTTTCGTTGGGAAGCCCTGAACAAACTCTTTTTCCCAGTCGAGACGCAGTTTGAACTGATGCTCAACTTCGAAGTTCGACGAACCGACTGTTGGGACCTGCAGATCATAACGTGGGTTATCTGAGTAGTTTGATGTCGCCGTAGAGGACGTACCCATGCCGATGTCTTCGATGTCCTGATAGGTGTAGGACGACCTCAGGCTGATGCCGTTGTCAAATTCCTTGTCGACAGAAAGCGCATAAATCATGCTCTCGCCCTTGTCGGTAGACCCAACAATAATGGCTTCTGGAGCATCACTACCCGGATTGATCGGATCGCTTTCACAATCATAGATCACACGGCCATCTGGCGCTGCAGACGCAGGCGCACAGTCTTCACGATACCAGAAAGGTGCATTCTCCAGCTTGTTGTACAGAACGTCCGCAGAGAAGGTCCAGTCTTCTGAAGAACCGAAGTCGACATTGTAAGCAACACCAACGTTTGCTTTCCAGGTTGTCGGAATTTCGAAGTCCGGAGACAGAGCGTTGACCGAACCGTCCGGAGACCCGGAAGCAAGCTGGTTCAGATAAACTGCATCGACATACTGGCCGGTTGCTGCGTCCGGTGTGAACGGCACAGGAACGTTTCCACCATAATCGGACACGGAGTCAGCAATGATGCCGTCGTTCGAGTAGCTGTTAGAGATCCACACGCCCGGAGAACCACCAGAGAAGCGACCGAGACCACCACGAACCGTGATGTTGCTTGTCGGGTCCCAGTTGAACGCGAAGCGTGGCATGATGACGTCGAGGCCGTCAATATCGCCTGTGTTGGAGTAACCGTAGCGATCAATGAAATTCTGGTTTTCGCGGATCGTGCCTTCCGCTTCGTACCAGTCATAACGCAGGCCACCCATCAGGGTCAGGTTTGCTGAATCAATGTCCCAGCTGTCCTGAAGGTAAAGCGAGTTAACGTTGAAACCCCAGATCGCGCGACGATCGTCTTCGTTGTTTGTGACAGCGTTCTCATAATAGAACTCGTCAGCGATACCGGCTTGCAGGTTTGCGAAGCTGGAGAAGTAGTACATGCCCTCGGAGCCGAGTGCGAACAGGTTGTCCACGTCGACTTCTTCACGCTCGATACCAGCTTTGAACGTGTGATCGCCCAGAACATAGGTCGCAGCCAGCTTGTACTGCATGAATTCCTGGTCGAGCTCGTTACCGTGGCGGAATGTGTCCGGACCAAGCGCAATCGTGCCACCATTTGGTGTGTCGATGACGAAGAGTGGGAATTCAGCACCGCCAAGTGAGTCCTGGCCAGTTGCCTGAGTGGTTTTTGCGATCTTCAGCTCGGTAGAGAAGTTCGGTGTCCAGTCAGAGAACAGGTGACCAATGAAAGATTCAACACGCTCAGAGTTTTCGTACCAGTCAGACGGGAAGCCAAGGTCAGCAGATGGACCAACGAACGCGTTACCAGACTGCTCGAGGATTTGCGCACCCTCAGTAAGGATGTAGGTGAATTTCGCGCGTTGTGTGTTGGTGATGTTCCAGTCGAGAGATGCGAGGATTTTCTCGTCTTCTACTGGTGGAACGCCGCCTGTGAATGCCAACGGGTCGAAACCATATGTGCTGGTCATGATGTTGGTAATGTCAGCAATGTCCTGCGTGGTGACGCCAGTCGCTTCGTTCAGAGCACCGGAGCCGAGCGGGCCACGGTTAAGAGACGCAGCTTCTTCATATTTGTCATAAGCAGCGAAGAAGAACAGACGGTCTTTGAGAATTGGACCACCAAGTGTCGCGCCCCAGGTGTTGTTTTCGAAATCACGGTTGATGTCGCGGTCGCCGAGACGCTTGCCAGCCCAGTTGTCGCTGGTTTCGTAGTAGTAAGCAGACCCGTGGAACTCGTTCGTACCAGATTTCGTAACAGCGTTGATTGTACCGCCGGTGAAGCCGTTGAATTCTGTGTCGTATGGTGCCGACTCGATCTGCAGAGATTCAATTGCGTCGAAAGAGATTGGCGAACGCTGTGTCGGGTAACCGTTAGCGTTCAGACCGAAACGGTCATTCAGCTTCACACCATCAATCGTGATCGAGTTGAAACGGCTGTTTGCACCAGAAATTGACAGCTCTTTCGCGCCGCCAGACTGGATGTTTACAGACGCGAATGGGTCGAGCTCAGCAGCGTCCGTGATGTCACGGTTGATAGACGCAACAGCTTGCAGCTCTTCGAGGCTAAGAGACGTGGACACGCCTGTGTCCATGTAAGCTGAAACCATTTGCGGCGCTGTGACGACGATTGCGTCAAGCGTGCGCTGACCGGAAACCGTCACTGGCAGAGCGTAAGTCTGGTCCAGCTGAACATAAATGTCGGTGATTGTGACAGGCTGGAAGTCGCCGCCGGCAACCTCAACAGTGTATGGACCGCCAACGCGAAGACCGCGAGCGGAGAATGTACCACTGTCGTTTGTGACAGCGGTAGATGTTGTGCCAGATGGCGTGTGCGTGACAACAACGTTCGCACCAGAAATCGGCGCACCTGTATCATCGCTGACAGTACCACGAATGGCAGATGTCGTGACCTGCGCATAGGCAGGCACGGCCATTGCGGTCGACAATGCAGCAAGAGCGACACCGCCCTTGATGATGTTCCATTTTAACATGACTAACCCCTAGATGTGACGCGCTTGAATTTAGATTCGGAAGGAAAAACGCGTAGCTGCGGGGGCATTACTTACGCCAAATGACGCTCGCGTGACGCAATTGCAAAGCTTTTGTGACAGTGAGCACAAAGCAAAACATTGCGACTTTCGAGCAACACCCCTTCAGCCTGCCACCGGGCCTACAGAAAGAAAAAAAGCCGGGCAATGATGCCCGGCTTAATAGTCAGTTTTTGGTAAGTTTTTAATCAGTTCCGGACGGAAACTGCCGCTTAGACACTCAGTCCGCGACGGTGTTCTGTCAGTCCGACACGTGATGGCGAGAAGGCTTCCTTAAGGGCAGCAATGGTTCGGTGCGGTTGCGCTGCACCACACATGAACACATCAACAGCCGCGAAGTTACGCTCTGGCCAGGTGTGAATTGAGATATGGCTTTCTGAGAGCACAATCACGCCAGATACACCGTTATTTGGCGTAAAGATGTGAAAGTCTGAACTGAGGATCGTTGCACCAGCACGAACGGCAGCATCACAGAGCGAACGCTCGATATGCTCGGGATCGTCGATGCGCGACACATCCCATAGGTCGATGATCAGGTGAGTTCCAGCGAACTCAACGCCATCGCGTTTAATGAAAAAGTCCAGCCGCTCTTCGGTATCCGCCGCGCCAGACTGCTTATCAGACGCGGCTTTGCCCTGTTCGTCGAGGACCTCAAAATCCGGGTGTCCCGGGGCTCCATATGCCATGATCACACACCTTAGTTTCTGATGGGCCGACCATCGGCCCCGGTTGCATGGAAGCGGGGGAAATAATCACTTTGAGCTTGCCATGCAAGCATGATTTTCAGAGTGTCAGAAAAATACCTTATTTCCCTTTTTCCCCCATCGGAGTGAAGCGTGCTTCAACAAACTGAGCGTTCAGATAAAAACTGGCAGACAGCATTCCTATTGATCTGTCTCGTGCTTTTGTCGATCAGATTGATGAACGTCGCCTTCACGCCACTCAATCTTGGCCCTGACGAAGCGCAGTACTGGCGCTGGTCAACGGCATTTGACTGGGGATACTACTCAAAACCGCCGATGATTGCCTGGGCAATCGGGCTAACGACCAGTCTGTTCGGAGATGCAGAATGGGCAATACGCATCAGCTCTCCTGTATTCCACATGTTAACGGGTGTATTCGTTTATGCAACCGGGGCTCGATTATGGTCTGTTCGCGCGGGAGTTTATGCCGGGCTGACCTACCTTCTCATGCCAGGCGTCTGGTTATCTTCTCTCCTGATGACGACAGACGTTCTGTTGCTCTTTTTCTGGTCGGCGGGTCTTTATCTTTTCGCCCGTTTTCGCAGCACACCAAATGTCCTTCTCGGTGGCGCGCTGGGTCTGGTGATCGCATTGGGCTTTCTCTCAAAATACGCAATGATCTATTTTCTCATCGGAACGGCCATTGCCTTCGTATTCGACAAACCAACCCGCAGCGCCTTTCTCTCTCTGGCTGGCGGCCTGGTCGTTCTGGCTTTCGGTCTGGCCATGCTGCCGCACATTCTCTGGAGCCAGGCAAACGGTTTTGAGACGATTGGTCACACAGCCGACAACGCCAACTGGTCCTCCGGTGAGATGTTTCATCCGGCCCACTTCCCGGAATTCATCACGGATCAGATGGGTGTATTCGGGCCTGTAACCTTTGTGCTGCTGATCACATTTGCTGTCATCTGGGCACTTCAGAAAACTGTGCTCAAGTCAGACTCTTCCGTTCGGGTTCTGCTGGGTTTTTGTCTGCCGCCAATTCTGATCATCATGGTTCAGGCAGTGCTGTCCCGTGCGCACGCCAACTGGGCTGCCAGCGCATATCCCGCGGGCGCGCTCCTTCTGGGCGCTTGGGCACACGCCGCGACTACCCGCGTGCGCCCGGCATTGATTGCCGGGCTTGGCCTCAATCTGTTTGTCGGGCTCACATTCGCGGTGCTCGCCATGTCACCACCTCAGCTGATCAACTCGCTTGGTGCTGCGAATGCCGTAAAACGCCTGCGCGGCTGGCCGGAAACCATCGAGGCGCTGAAACAGGCTGCCGATGAGATCGACGCCACGGCAATTATCGTCGACGAACGAGAGATTTGGCACGGACTGGATTATTACGGACGTGACGGTGTCGTCATCAGGCCTGTTCTCGCCTGGAGACGCAATGTTTCTCCGGCCAGTTTCTCAGAGGAAGAGCCGATCTCACCCGAAGCAGGCGCAAATGCGCTCGTCGTCTCCTATCACAAGGAAGACCGGGAAAAACTGGCTGCCGATTTCGAGAACTTCACGCCTGAAGGTCAGATCGAAATTGATCTCGGTGGCGGACGCTATCGCCGATTGGACATTTTCAGAGGGCAAGGCTTTGCCCCCCTTCCGAAGGACTGATCTGCCGTCCGGCGATCAGTGAATCAGGTCAAGCTCCGGGGCTTTTGACCAGACCTGTTCAAGGCGCTGATCCCGTCCGCAACGCGTCCGATAAAAGTCATACTTGCGCTTGTTCTTGGTGTAATAATCCTGGTGATAGTCTTCCGCAGGCCAGAAAGTCGACTGACCAACAATCCGTGTAGCAATCGGACCAGACAACCAGCCGCTCTCTTCTAGCTCAGTTTTGGACTCTTCCACGATTTGACGCTCATTTTCTGTTTCAACGAAAAATGCAGTCCGATAGCTCGGACCTTTGTCACAGAATTGTCCAGCATCATCCAGCGGATCAATTGTCCGCCAGAAATAGTCGACCAGCTCTTCATAACTGACAATGTTCGGATCGTAGATCACCCGAACGGCTTCCAGATGGCCGGTGTCTGAATGCGACACCTGCTCATAACTCGGATTGGCGATATCGCCGCCAGTATAGCCTGAAATGGTTTGCAGAACGCCATCGACCTTGTCGAAATCAGCTTCCACGCACCAGAAACAGCCACCAGCAAATACAGCATCTGCCTGTGCGGGTGCTCGGGTCGCGGGTGTAGAATCTTCAGTGCTTGCGCGCGCCAGAAATGCAAGGCTCGCAGCCGCTAGTCCTGCGATAATCGCAATGACATAGATGGGGGTGCTTCGCATAGGTATATCTCTTTGTCTTTCCCAATTGCACGGTCGCCACCCCCGAATCCGTCGCAAGTTTCATCCGCAATCTGGGAAACCTGCGCTCGAAATTCCACCCCCAATGACAGTCCGAACTGTTGCAGGCCTGCCATATAGGGATTTTGTGCAACAGTTCAATTCAGTCGAAACTCTGAACCCGCACCGACACCCGGCTTTCACGTCCGGATTCATCCACGGCAGACAGACGATAAAAGCCCGGGCCGCCCGGCACCCAGACCGGTGCCCCAGCCGCATCAAGGTCAATCGGCGCGCCGTTCACATACCAGTTCAGACGCCCATTGCCGCGCCCCGACAGGACATAACCAGGGCTAGGGTGATCAGCGCGTTTGGCCATTAATACAGCGTTTTCGGGCGGAAACAGGATCATGGGCGGGTCATCGTCACCAGAAAACCGCGCCATGGCATATTTCGGCGCCTGCTCTTTCACAGCGACCAGTCTGTCCTCAGCAGAGGTGTCTGGTGCGAGTTTGTCCGCCACCCGGTCAAACACGCTGAACAATACAGGAAGTGCGGCTTTTCGTCCTGTCTCGCCCGGGCGTGGTGCGCCGTCAGCCCGTCCAACCCAGACCACTGCCGCATAGCCCCGCGCCACACCGGCTGCCCAGGCATCCCGGAACCCATAACTCGTGCCGGTCTTGAAGGCGATTTCCGGCGCACCTTGCGTCAAACTCGATGGCATTCGCCCGGAGGGTGTCGGCGCTGACTTCAGGATTTCCAGAATTTCCTGGGCGGAGCTTTCGCTCATAAAGCGCTGCCCGGCCGCATCGCCCCGCCTGGAAACCTCGGCTTCAGTCCAGTTCAGCGGCTTCATCAATCCGCCATCACCCAGTCCGGCATAGAGAAGCCCGATATCCTGCACCGTCATGCCAATTCCGCCCAATGCGAGCGCCAGCCCCGGATCTTTCGTCGCCGCACCATAAATTCTCAGCGGTACGCCCGACTGCCCGAGCGCAGACGCGAACCGTTCGGGCCCAATTCGCTCGAGCGCCAGAACAGCCGGTACGTTCAGCGAATGCTGAAGCGCATCCTTCACTCGCACCTGCCCACGGAAAGAGCGGTCAAAATTCTCTGGCCTGTACGTATTGAACCGGGCCGGTAGGTCTTCAATAAAGGTATCGGGCAGTGCCTGACCATCATCAAAGGCAAGCCCATAAATGAAGGGCTTGAGTGTTGAACCGGGTGACCGCGCAGCTGATGTCAGATCAATCCATCCTCCAGCTCTCTCACGGTCAGCCGAGCCAACCATGGCGCGCACAGCCCGTGTCTCAATCTCAATCACCATGACAGACAGCTGCACCTTGTCTTCAAGATGCTCAGCCTCTTCAGCCATCAGCCGTTCGAGTGCATCCTGAAGCCCAGCATCAAGCGTCGAACGAACATCTTTCAAAGGCATGCCGTGCCGTCGCTCTTGGGTCGTTTCGTCGTGATAGACGGCATCGCGGACCAGCTCAGTCGCATGCCAGGCCCGCCCCGGAAACGCATTTCGCCCCGGCAGAGGAAGAGCCTTCGCCTCCTTTGCGCGCTCCTCAGGCACGAGGTTCAACGCGACCAGACGATCCAGCAGAAGGCTCCGCGCCGCCAGCGCGTTCTCAGGCTTCAGATCGGGGCGCCGCACCTCTGGTGATTGTGGCAGCGCCAACAACAATGCGATCTGCTCATCTGTCAGCCGGTCGGGCTCTCGTCCGAAATACGCCCAGCTCGCCGCACGAATACCTTCCAGATTGCCGCCATAAGGGGTCAGCGTTAGATACAGCTCAAGAATTTCATCCTTCGACAACCGCCGCTCAAGCTGAAATGCCCGCAGCATCTCAATCGCCTTGGACCCCAGATTTCGAGGTCTCGGTTCAAGAAGACGTGCCGTCTGCATGGTGATCGTCGATGCACCCGACACAATCCGTCCGCGCGAAATCGCTTGTCCGCTGGCCCGGATAACAGCCGGTAGATCAACACCCCAATGGCTTCTGAACCGCTCATCCTCGACTGCGATCAGCGCATCCAAAAAAAGCGGATCGATCCGCTTAACATCGGCTCGCAACCGCCATCGCCCCTCTTCTGTGGGAAAGGCACGCATCGGTATGCCGTTCACATCTGTGACGATCAGAGATCCGCTTCGCGCTTTCTCAATCGGCGGCGGAAACACCTGGTCAAGCAGGACCAGAGCAAGCGCAAATCCGGCAAGTCCGGCGAGCGATTTCATCCAGAAACCGCGTCGCGAAACCTTTGCCCATATGCCGAAGTTAGCCTGCATTATCCCGGATCGTCACACGCTGAGACTCTGACCGTGCATAAACATCCGGACGGTACATATCCTCTGTCACCGCACCCGGAAAGACGAACTCGCCTGCCGTCACTGCGCGAACCACATAGGCCAGCAGCCGAGCTTCTTCGCGAACGTCGATTGCCGCGACAAATCGGTCATCGCGGGATTCCGCTATTTTTGCTGTATCGAGATCACCCAGCCAGCTGAAGGCCCCTTCGCCTTCATCACCATCGGCATAGGTCAGCACGGCTTCAATTTCGAAACCGGCGGGCAGCATGTCCTCAACAATCATCGGATTGGTGCGGTTCTGATCTGGCGTCAGCTCCAGGCGGATCACCAGACGATCACCCCGCTCGACGTTTGCGAGATCAGCCCGCTGTCCCTGAAGCGTATAAAGGTCCTTGCGGATTCGAAAATCCGAAGAGGACGCCCCCGGCGGTGCAGACGGCGCACCACGGACAAAGGTCGTCTGCCAGACAGGCGCCGAACCGAGGTTTTCAAACCGCGCTTCACTTGCCGCTTCAACGCCGCTCATCAGATAACGGCTGTCTTCGCCTGAAACCTCTGTGCCAATCTCTGGCAAAGGCTGGCCAGCGGTCAGCGCATGCCATGCCAGCAGAAGGAACGCCTTCTCTTGTGTGGTTAGCTGTGCTGCGTCCGGAATATCGTCGCCCAGTCGGTCAGACAGCGCTTCAACAACATCCGTCATATCCACTTCTGCTGCCAGCGAGAGAATACCGGACAGGTCACGCAGCGCCGTCTGATAATAGTCGCCATTATTGTCATAACCAATCGCATCGATGGCCGCCTCAAAAGCGGAGGTCGCACGCGAGCGATCGCCAAGAACAGCCAGCGCCGCGCCAAGTTGGGCACGCGCCAGTGGCGACTCGATCTGACGAAGCTCCCGATCATGCATATAGCGCAGACGAGACACATCCGCCTTACCGGCCTTCGCCAATACGTAGAGCGCATAAGGCGCAGACCGATGCATCAGCTTGTCTTGAGTATCCTGATGCCAGCGGCTCTCCCAAACATCCGTATCATAGCCGTAAATCCGCCATGACTCACCTTGAGAGACATCTTCGAGCGCATTCAAAGCCCGCTCCAATGCCTGCGTCGGCACGGTGTAACCGGCTTCTTTCGCGCGGAACAGGAAGTCTGTCGCATAAGCTCCGAGCCATGGAGACGCGTTCCGGTCGCCCTCGCGCCACAGACCGAGTGTTCCATCCGGGCTCTGGCGATTGAGAATGGTATTCACCGCTTCCTGAACACGTTGCCGGGCACCAGCGGTCTCAGCTTCATTTCCTTCACCAGCCAACGTCGCCAGCTCTTCAGCATAAAGAAGCGGCATGGCGCGGGAGGTCAGCTGCTCGGTGCAGCCATACGGATAGCGCGCCAGTGACGCATAAAGCGAACCGGCATCAATCGGCAAAGCAGAGAACGACACCACAGCCTCTTCAGACCCTGGCACAAACCCGGTCAGCAGACTGGCTGGAATGTCATAACCTTCACCTGCGCCAATCAGCGATTTCTCAATTCGGGTTTCTGGCAGGAAGCCGGACCGAACCTGAATTGGATAGCTCCGGTCGATCGCAAAACGCTGCGGACCTTCAACCGCAATATTGAGGCTCGCAATGCCTTCCGCATCCGCCGTCAATGGCACAGGCCGGTCCACGCGCTGGCCTTTATTGAGGCTCAGATTGAAGCCGTCGGTTCCGAAAGTTACCGGCCCGCTTGCCGCGAGTTTGGTATCGAACTCACCATTGTTGAGCTCAACATTATCAATACTTGCCGTCGCCGTCGCGGAGTCGCCCGGCGCAAGGAAGCGCGGCAGAGACAGCTCAACCGGAACTTCGTCACGGACGGTCAATGGCTGGTCGCCAGATCCGACACCGTTTGCAGACCAGGCCACCGCCATCAGTCGCAATTCGCCATTAAAGTCAGGCACGTCGAAGGTCACATCTGCGCGGCCATTCCGGCCGACATCGACAAGGCCCGACCACAACGCAACCGTTTTGGTCGGCACAACAGACAAGCCCTCACCGCCCAGCTGGTCACTGCCTGAACGCACGTCGCCAGGCGCAGCCATATTCGGGTCAAGCAAACGGCCATAATCATCATAAAGGTCCACACCGAGCGCAGTCTTGCCGAAATACCAGCTTGCCGGGTCAGGCGTCTGATATTTGGTCAATTGCAGAATGCCCTCATCGACAGCCGCCAGCGTCATATAGATCGGCTCTTTCGGCCCATCTGAAACGCGGACACCAATCGTGGTCTCTGTCCGTGGGCGGATGAGATCCGGCACATCAAAATCAACATCAAAAACACGGCCAGACGTATCAACCGGCACATAGGATACGCCAACAGCCCGTCGCGGTTTTGGCTGCTCAATGGCATCACGTTCAGAGAACACAGTGACCATCACATAGGCGCCTTCACCCCAGTCAGCCGTCACAGGCAGCTCAAGCTGCGTGCCGCGATCAGAAACAGCCTGATAGCTAACAGACAGAACCTTGTCGGTCGCCACGACGATCTGCGCCTCACCCGAGTATGGCGGCAACAGCGTCAGACGCGCCCGCCCGCCGATTTCCGGCTCTTTCTCGGCAACGGTCAGACGAACACGATCCGGCGCCTCAACGCCTTCAGTCGCGTTTCCGCCCCAGCCAACCCAGAACTGATAGCTGGTCTCTTCTTTGGTTTCCGGGTTGGAAACGATCAGACGGTAATCGCCATAATCACCGAGCGCATCGACAGAAATCGTGCCCGTACGTCCCTCGCGAAGACCAAGTGATCCCTCATTGATTTCTTTCACATAGCGCGACCGGCGCCACCGCCAGCGCGACCCGTCCTTATACCAGTCATAGGTGTAATAAACTTGCACCAGACGCCAGTTCAGGTCTGCGGCCAACGCATCGCCTTCTGGGTTCAGCGAGACCACATCAAACTTGATTGCCTCATTCCGGCTCGGGCTATAGGCGAAGTCCGGCTTAACACCGAGATAGCTGTCTTTGGGACGATACGGCACAATCACGCTATCACTGACCGCGCGGCCGCCGGGTTCCAGTACAGACACAACCGTCCGCAATCTCAGGGGTTGATCAGCATCTGCACCGCGCTTTTTCGGATCGAGCGCCAGCGTGGCATTACCCGCGCCGTCGGTCATTTGTTCGTCGAACTCCAGAATTTCCTGACGGAATACCTGGTCGAACTGACCGAAACGATATCCCTCATACTCATCAAAGGGAGAAGGATCGACTTCCATCCGCGCTTCCGCCTGAACCACAAGTCCCGCGCCGGGGGCGCCATAAAGGAAGCTCGAACTCACATCGACTTCACGACGCTCGCCAGTTTTCAGCGGCGTATCTGTATCGGCCTCAACATCCACGCGGATGCGTTGCGGCACGAAATCCTCAACCGATACGTTTTTCCGCGCGACTTCACCAATCCCGTCAACTTCAACAGAGACGGTCCAGTTTCCGCGTGCAGCCGTTTTCGGCAGATCATAGTCAAAGCTCACACCGCCAAGCTGCGTCCCATCAAAGGCAAGACGTGTCGCTTCCATTCCGTTCGGACGGTAGACAACAAACCGGCCTTTCCGGTCTGTGACGGCCCGGCCAGCATCATCCCGCAAAAGGCCTGTCGCATGAATGGTCTCACCCGGACGATAAATGCCGCGCTCGGTATAGACGAAGCCATCCACCGGGAAGTTTGGTGTGCGGCCATCGATATTCTCAGAAGACAGGTCAATCGGGGCTCGGTCGAGATCAAGAATAGCGAAATCCCCGCGCGGGCCGAATGCCGCCACCATACGTGGGCGCAGATTATAATCGCCATCCATTAGCGGGCCGTCGAAATGCACAGCACGCGCGCCATCCGTCGTGACTTCGCTCAGAACCTCGTTATTTGCGGCCAGCAATTGAAGGCGCACATTGCCGACCTGTTTGGCCGTCTGAAGTGAGCGCACAACGACATCGAGGCCTGTCTCGCCCCAATAGGCCGTCAAAGCGAGATCGGTGATGATGATCCAGCGCTCAGCCTTGGCTGGCGGGCCTTCCCGGCCCAGATTCTCACGCGCATCCTCAACGGAAACGAAATACGCACCCGGCTCCAGCTGGCCGATCACCTGCTCAAGCGGCAGAACGCTCACCACAGGTGCATTCTGCTGCGCATCGACATCCATCTCACCAGACCAGATCGTTTCGTCGACATCGCTCGGGCTGTCATCACCATAGAGGTAACCATAGCCGCCTTGCGACCGCGTATAACCTTCAGTCACGCGTTTGAACGCCAGCGCGCGGTCATTCACGCGAGAAACTTCGATCTTCAGCTTATCGACATTCACGGTCTCAATCGGCAGACCATCCGCATCAAGACGCGGGAGGATCACACCGCCGCCTTTAAAGCCGACATACGGCGGACGGTCTGTAAAATCGACCGCGACAATCTCGTCTTGCGCCAGCTCACGACCGTCAGCAGATGGCAGCCCTTCCCTGAGGGTCAACTCGCGGGACTCAGAAAAGGTCAGGCCGCCAATACACAGCTCCTGTCCATTGGCCGAATAGCTGAGCGATTTTCGCGGCTTGACGTCGACATATGTGGAATAATCAATTTCGGAGTTCAGGGGAGCAGAGAATGCGAGACATGCCAGAGGAGCGGCGCCAGATGTATCTGTACGATATCGGAGAAAACCGAAATCCTCTTCATTGCGCGCAGCAGCTTCCTGACGAAGGCGTTCGCGCTCTTCAATCCGGCGCAATGTTGCGCCATCCTGTGTTTCGGTCTGTGCCGGGGTCGTGTTCGTTTCAGTGGCAACCTGCTGAACTTCCGGTTGGTCACCTCCGGATCCACTATTCAGCCCAACTGCCACCAGAGCGAGCGCCACTATTGCGACAACTGCGATGATTGAGATCTGAATATAGCGCATGACCGAATTTCCCTTCTCCGACTTGTATTTTTTGCGCTATCAGCGCTCCTTTGTCATCAAAAACCTCTGAAATGTCTGGATTACGGTTGAAATCGGACGAGAATTTGCCCTTCGCAGGAAAACCCGACGTCTTGATCATTGGTGCGGGTGCCGCAGGCCTGTTTGCAGGCATTGAGTGCGCTCGCCGTGGCCGCAAGACGCTGATCCTTGATCACGCCTCAAAGCCTGCGGAGAAGGTCCGCATTTCCGGCGGTGGTCGCTGCAATTTCACCAATCTCGAATGCCATCCGTCGCGCTTCCTGTCGCAGAACCCGCATTTCGCGAAGTCAGCTCTCGCTCGCTTCACGCCTTGGGACTTCATCGAGCGCATGTCTGCGCATGATCTCACTTGGCATGAGAAAACACTCGGTCAGCTCTTCTGCGATCAGAAATCGCCAGCCATTATCAAATTTCTGCTCGATGATTTGGAAAGCGCAGGCGGCAAACTTCAACTCTCCTGCCCGGTCAGTGACATCTCCCGCACGGGCGATGAGTTTGTCATCGATACCTCTGAAGGCCGGTTTCAAGCTCAATCGCTGATTATGGCCTGCGGAGGGCTATCTATTCCCAAAATCGGTGCAACGGGCTTTGGATATGACATCGCCCGCCAGTTCGGCCACGAGATTGTCGAGACCCGCCCGGGCCTTGTACCGTTCACATTCTCTGGTGACCTCAAAGACCGGTTTGCCGCTTTGTCCGGCGTGGCGACCGACGTCACCATCCGCACAGAAGACAAAACCGAATTCACCGAGGCCATGCTTTTTACCCATCGCGGCCTGTCTGGCCCATCGGTTCTTCAGGCCTCAAGCTACTGGCAACCGGGCGAAACAATCCTCATCAGCTATGACGCAATCGCTCGTGCGGCCGAAGATCTGCCGACACTCCGTCAGAATGCCCCACGCAAGTCACTCGCCGACTGGCTCTCAACACACCTGCCCTCACGTCTCGCCATTGACATACTCTCTGAACTTGGCCTTAGCGGAAGACTTGGCGAACTCTCCAACAAGCACATCTCTGCGCTCACAAATCGCCTCAACCGTCATCAGATCACGCCTACTGCCACCGAAGGCTATCGCACGGCCGAGGTGACGGTCGGCGGCGTAGCGACCGATAAGCTCTCCTCAAAAACAATGGAGAGCCAACTCTGTCCCGGCCTCTATTTCATAGGCGAAGTTGTCGATGTCACAGGCTGGCTGGGCGGGTATAATTTCCAATGGGCTTGGGCATCCGGTCACGCAGCTGGACAAACCGCCTGAGCCCACTGAAGTTTTTTCATTCACATCCAGTTGAACAGCGACGGGTCACACTGCCTCAGACGTGTAACCCCAAGATGCGGAACAGAACAAAGGTTTATTATGGCAAAGTCTCGGCGCAAATTTCCCTGGCTGATCACACTCGGCGCGCTGGTCATTCTCTCGACCGGCGGCTGGTATGCCTGGGCCAGCATGAAGAGCGAAGACTCTGCCA
>NZUJ01000124.1 GCA_002701295.1 Ponticaulis sp.
TTTGTTCATTTTCAGAGACTTGATGAAGGCCTCATTCGCCGGCGTGATCGCGTGCGACAAACTCGTGCGAAACAAAGGGTCCGCAAATAATGGCTGAACATCATACTTTGTACGGGTCAAAGTTTCGGACATGTCTCCCCCTAGCCCAAGGCTTCACACACAGCATTACCAATAGTTCATGTTGAAATAAAACTGTTCCAGCAGCAAGGCGTGGGGGGCGCATCTTGCCAGCACGCCAAATATGCTCGCAAAACCAGCATTGTGGTGCTTAGCGGCTGCGCAAATTCAACTGACCCGCATGACGTTCTCAATAAAGCCGAGAGCTGTTGCGAGGCCACTCTCAGACCGAATGCGCTCACCCAATGCTGCAGCCGCAGACTTGATCGCATCGCTTCCGACAGCATGCTCAATTGCCTCAGCCAGGTTTTCCGTTGTCAGCTTCTTCTGGGGAATACCTTTCGGCCCCACGCCAAGTGTCGCGACACGATCGGCCCAATAGGGCTGATCACCCATGAAGGGCGTGATGACTGACGGTACACCAGCACGCAGCCCCGCCGCTGTCGTTCCCGCCCCGCCATGATGTACAACGCACGCCATTTGCGGGAACAGCCAGTCATGCGGCGCGTGGTCTATCTGAAGAATGGTTTCCGGCAGGTCAGAAGGCTTCAGACCACCCCAACCCGTGGCGATCAGCCCGCGCTGGCCTGACTTCTGAAGCGCGCTGACGGCGATCTCTGCGAGCTGTTCGGGCTTTTTCCCGGCCATCGAACCAAACCCGATATACACCGGTGGCGGACCGGCCTGAAGAAAGCTCTGCAGAACCTCAGAAGGCGTCCAGTCAGCCTCATGGTCCAGGAACCAATATCCCGTCATACAATGATTGGGTCCCCAGTCGTTCGGCTCGGGCACGACGTGTGGACTAACGGCCGTCATGCTTGGCAATTGCGTGCCATCCGCCAGATGAAGCGAGTCATAGACCTTGGCTTTCGGCAGGTCGTATTTCGCACGAAGCTTTTTCAGTGGCCCTTTCAGGGCGAGCGCCGCCATTGAATTCACAAGCCAATAGGTCGCCCGATTATAGCGTCGGCCGAACGGAAGATTCGGAAAGCCGATATGGGGCACATCGCCTGTCGGCACCATCATGGGGAATGGAAGCCCAACGACGGCAGGTACACCAAAAGCTTCGGCGACAAGCGGACCAGCTGCACCTTTCGGATGGAAGATCACCAGATCGGGTTTTGTCTCCTGTCCCGCACGCCAACCTGCCTCCAGCTGATCACGCAGCATTGGGCCAATCCGTCTGGCAAACCTCAGATTATTTCGTATGGCGTCGAGAATACTGTGCGTATTCTCGAGCATGTCCCTGCCTTCGCGCGTGTCGAGAACAGCCAATAGATCATCGGGCACGGGGCAAAAATTCAGACCATGATCGGTGACGAAGGGCTCAAAGCGCGTCGAGGTGCACAGCGACACGTCATCGCCCCGGTTCTTCAGCGCAACGCCAAGGGCCAGAAACGGCTGAACATCGCCGCGCGTGCCGTAGGTCAGAATGAGTATCTTCACCGCCAGACCTTCTCTCTTGTTATCGATCCCAGTCTGGTTCACCGACACATATCGTGTCGACGATCTCGTTATCACATTGTCTGTGCTCGTTAAATGCTGTCAAACTTAACCCGGAACAAAGATCGGCCGTCCTGAACGCCGCAATAATATATTCTGGGAGATATCTGATGAAACACATGCTTACAGGTTTTCTGGCGTGCGCCTTAACGAGCCCTGTCTTCGCTGAACCCGTGCACGTCGGCCCTCATAATTTCGTTCGGGCCGAAACCGATCGGTATATGCAGGTCGTCATCGACCGTAGCGCGCTGGGCGAAATTGCCTATCGTGATGAGCCAACAGATCTTGGAAATCAGACGGTCATCCGGATGAATCTCGATACGCTCTATTCATCCGGTGTGTTCGACATGCAGGCTGGCCCGGTCACGGTTACGCTGCCGACACCGGAGGATGGCAGGTATATTTCGGCTGGCGTGCTGGATCAGGACCATCTTGAAGTCGCTGTATTTCATGAAGGCACGAACACCTTCACGGCAGAAGACGTCAATACGCGATATGCCGTGATCATCATCCGCACATTCATGAACGCTCGCGATGAGGATGACATCGCTTATGCCAACAAGCTGCAGGATCAGATCGTTGTTTCACAGGAAGACCGGGGCAGCTTCGAGGTGCCAGAATATGACGCTGCGAGCCTCGATGCCACACGGATGGCGCTGCTTCGACTGGGCGCACTATCGCGGGGCAATCTGGGTGTCCGCATGGGTACTGCTGACGAGGTCGATAAGCTGTCGCACATGATCGTGACGGCGGTCGGCTGGGGGTTGTTGCCGCCCGACGAGGCTGCCTATTTCGCTGGCCAACCTGAACCCGGCATGGAAAGCGTACCGCATGAACTGACCCTGAAAGATGTTCCGGCGGACGCGTTCTGGTCTGTCACCATGTATAACGCCCGCGGCTTCATGGTTGAGAATGATCTCGGCGTGAATGCCATCAACAATATTAATGGTGTGGCAAATGACGACGGCAGCTATCGCCTTCAGTTTGGCGGATGTAAATCTGATACGGTGAATTGCATTCCGGTGCCGGAAGGCTGGAATTACGTTTTACGCGCCTACAAACCCGGCGAAGAGATTCTGAGTGGTGAGTGGCAACCGCCAGCACCGACGCCTGTCAGATAGCCCCGTGCTGACTATCAGGCGATTTCGACTGCAGCGAACTCCTCATACGTCATCGGATTGAAGTTTATGATGTCTGTTTGCGTACCAAACCGCTCATAGATCTCGTCGAGCACGTCCTTCCAGGCGCTCGGATGAGGACGTCCAAAAGGCAATAGCCCCTGCTCCGGTTTACACTGGAGCAGATAGGAACATTCGTCGTCAGCGCGGTCTGGATCAGGTTGGATCACACAGACAAACTTGAGTTTGTCTTTTTTGACTTCGAGTTCCCAGCCATAAAAATCGCGCTGATCAAAATAGGTGGCTTCAAATCCGAGCGCATCAAAAATCCGGCCAAGAAGCTCCAAAGGCTTTCGACCGACTGGATGACCGCCATCTTCTTCCCAGGAGCCCGCTTCAGGCAGAGTGCTCAGAAAGGTTGAAAAGGTTTTGAGCGTTTTCATGGTCAACTCCCATCTGGATAGCGACTGAACTTGTTCACAACCATGCGCGCCATAGGTGAACTGATGATAAAAACACTCTTCGGTTTTTGTTCGATCTTTCGCTTTTAATCGCCTATTTCCAATAAATCCGGCACACTTGCGGGACTGTCCCGGCACGCATCGAAGACAGCATTGCCCGAGCCTGGCTGAAGCGCGGTCGCGCACGTCGTCTTCAACCCATCTTCACAGTTATTGACACTTGTTATAATAACGGAGGCGGGAGGACCGATAACTCATGAAAAACCTGGTCATGCACGCAACTCGTTTCGCTGGTCTGATTTTGACAGGCGGGCTTTTCTGCACCGCGCCTGCAATGGCTGACTGGCATCGGTCTTTCGTCGTGGAATGGCATGAGCCTGCATTCTATCATGGCGGTGCAGAGGGTGTGACCGAGCCGGGAACCGACTGCCCGGCGGGCACAAACCCCGAGCTGAGCTGGCCAGACGTTCTCGGCAAATCAGGGTATTCCGATCAGGAAATCGAATATCTGATGACGCCAACCCACCCGTTCCGACTGCCAAATATGGGGCAGAACCAATACGCCTATCGGGGTGAAGGTCGGGCCAACATCTACATGGAGCCCTGGACCTATCCTGATACGGGCCTGACACCGGTCACAGGCACGATCGGCGAAGGTCTCGACCTTGATGGCGATACGTCAAACGGCTTCGTCAGCCCGGATGGGGAAACGGGCATCGATAATGAAACCTATCATACGCTCGGTTGCTGGCATGCTTATCGCGGCCCGGTGCGCGGTTCCATGACGGCCATGAGCCATAACGACCATATGCGTGAAGGTGCCTATTCCATTCTGATCGTTGTGTCTGGCAAGGGTGATGACCCAATGAACGACGACAACGTTCAGGTTGGCTTTTATGACGGGCGCGATGCTCTGGTGAAAGATGCACGCGGAAACATTGCAAAGGATTATTCCTTCATCATTGCGCCTCATGCGAAGTATGAGACGATTTTTGACGCTCGAACCGTGAATGGCGAGGTCATTTCCAAGACTCCCGTCGAGGCGATGTGGATGCAGGATCACGGCTACACAACGGAGCTGGAACTGCTGCGGGCACAGCTGCGGTTTTCGATGAATGACGACGGCACCCTCACCGGCTATCTGGCGGGATACCGCCCCTGGTACCCCCTCTATATGGCCTGGGTGCATGCGCGCGGCACAGTCATGGAGGCGATCACCTGGGTGGAATTACCATCTGTCTGGTATGCGCTCAAACGCAATGCCGATTACAGCCCGGACGGCGCAGATGGTGAGAGAACTCATATTTCCTACGCCATGCGGATTACGGCTATTCCAGCCTATGTGATGGTTCCCGACGCCAGCGAAGAAGCCACCGATCTGGTACTGTATACAGATCAGGCCCCACCTTATGAGCTGCGCCCGCACCCGTTTCTGCGCTTCACCAATGGCGAAGGCGTGGTTGAGGATCGCGATGGCGTACTGCTTGCGGGCCCGAATGCGGTGATCCCTCCACCCAACGTGACTCGGGAAAAGTTGAAACAACAGCGCCGAACTCAGGAAGCCTCATTTTCAGCAAGATCCAATGGCGGGCAATAGCTGGCGTCAAAGAACAAGCTCTTGTTCTTCCTCATACCTCAGGGCCAGCCAGACGATTGCCACCGTCGCCGCATGCGACACAAGGCCGACAGTCCACCAGAGCGTTGGCCACTTCATCACCCACCAACCTGACCCCAGACTGATTGCAGCGAACACCGCCATGCCAAGGACCCAGCTGGCCAGGTGGATCCAGAAGGACAGCTGAAGCGCCGCATTCGTTTTCGCGTTTTTACGCTGAACGATGTCGACCGCTTCGCGTTCGGGGTCGACATACAGCGCAGACACATCCACCTGATAGGCGCTGGCGAGCGCTTTCAAGGAGTCAGACGAGGCCTGCCCGCCTGTTTCAATGCGCTGAATTGTCCGAAGGCCCACGCCGGCCAACTCAGCCAGATGTTCCTGAGACCAGTGACGCTCCTCGCGCCAACGCTTCAGCTTCGCACTATCGGTTTTAAGTGACATGTTATTCCCCTTGGAAAAACGATTACAGAGTTTCCTCAGAATGCGCAAAGTGGGACTCTCAGCCCACGCCAGCATGCCGCCACTACCCCGCCAGTTCGCCGCCAATGCGCGTGATAACAGGTTTGAAACCGGCCCCGTCGCCCTATATGAGCCTCGTTGCCAAACAACTCATCAATTCAAGGTTCGCGCATGACTTCGACGACAGACACTCAGCATTTCTACGAACCGAAAAACGGACACGGTCTGCCGCATGACCCGTTCAACGCAATTATCGGCCCGCGCCCGATTGGCTGGATCGGCTCGCAGAGCGCGGACGGTATTCCGAACCTCGCGCCCTACAGCTTCTTCAACGCTTTCAACTACACCCCGCCCATTATCGGTTTTGCGAGCGTGGCCAGCAAGAAAGACAGCCTCACCAATATCGAAGCAACGGGTGAGTTCACCTGGAACCTTGTCACGCGCGAGCTGGCCGAGGCGATGAACGAGAGCTGCGCCATGGTGCCGCCAGAGGTGAATGAGTTCGAGCGCGCACAGCTGAAGCAAGGCCCTTCCAACCTGATCAATGCCCCACGAGTGGCCGCGAGCCCCGTGTCGTTTGAATGCAAGCTCACCCAGATCGTTCAGCTCACCAACCATGAAGGCCAGCAAGTGCCAAGCTGGGTTGTTTTCGGTGAAGTTGTCGGCGTGCATATCGCGCAATCGGCATTGCAGGATGGCATTTACGACCCGGCTCGCACCCGCACAATTCTCCGCGCCGGTGGCCCGGCGAGCTATTACGAGATTACCCCTGAAACCCGGTTCGAGATGTTCCGCCCAAAAGTGTGACGACATCCGGCATAGCAGGCATGCAAGGTCAGCGAAAAGTCGCAGCTGACAGCGTGGTGGAGTTGCCCTAGACAACTCAGCACACATGCTATCCACATTCCTCATTGTTCTCCCGATATTCGCGCTGATCTTCGTTGGCTGGATGGCCAGACGAACGGGCGCGCTCGGGCCTGCTGCAACGCGGGAAGTGAACCGTCTTGTGGTCTTTCTCGCCCTGCCCGCGCTCCTGTTCGACATTGTTGCCAATGCGACGCCAGAGGAAATCTGGCAGCCAGGCTTCATCATGGCGTTTGGCGGCGGTTGCGCGATCATCCTGATCCTCACCATTGTCATTCGCGGCTTTCAAGGCGTGAAGATGGAGACCTCAGCCATTGAAGCGCTGAATGCGGGCTATGCGAATACCGCCTATATGGGCTTTCCGCTAATGCTGAGCGTCGGCGGTGAACCGGGGCTGAAGCTAGCCCTGATCGCCAGCATCATTACGGTCTGTATCGCTTTTGCCATCGCCATCATGCTGATCGAGCTGAGCAAACAATCCGGCGTCGGCATTGGCCGCGCCATGCTGAAATCCGCCAAAGCCATTTCGACCAACCCGATCGTGATTGCGCCGACCCTAGGCGCAATTGTCCTCGTGTCAGGCTTTGGCGTTCCGAAACCTGCACAGGTTTTCCTCGACCTTCTGGGCGCAGTCGCCTCACCCTGCGCCCTGATCGCGCTTGGCCTCTTCCTCGCCGATGCGGGGGAAAGCGGCGAGGCGCCTCAGTCGAAACGCACGCTCGCCGCGCTTTCAGTTCTCAAACTGGCGGTTCAGCCACTCATCACCTGGGTGATTGCCGGGCCGATTTTAGGCCTCTCACCCTTTCTGGTGAGTTCCGCTGTCCTGATCGCGGCCCTGCCGACCGGCACCGGCCCCTTCATGCTGGCAGAGTTTTACGGGAATGGCCGCCGCCTCACCGCGCATGTCGTGCTGATCACGACACTGATTTCTGTGGTGAGTACGGCTGTGCTGATCCGGATGCTGGCGTTCGTATAACCCGGAAAAGCTGTATCACCGGCAGGGGTAGATGCGGGTGTGCCGCCGCAGAGGAAAGCTCTGCCGCGCAAGTGCATGATGGGGAAGTGATTGGTGAGTGATTTCTTGGGCGGGTTATCCCGTCAACCTGATCTCTGGTGTGCTGACACACAGGCCTTCACCAAATGGCGGAGGCCAGAGCGGCGCATGCCCGATGGCAAACAGCGAGCAGTTTACAACAGAGACTACGCCCCTCCAATAGATCGGGGTACGGCCCGGTTTGGGCAAGACAAGCGTGAGAGCACACAGAATGATGACCGCCAACCTCGCCGCGAGCGCGTCGGCCCGGTCAAACTGTTCTTTCAGACTGTTCACGCGCGCAATGAAGTGAGCGGGCGAGGCAGCCTCGACGTCGATCTGAGGTGCTCGGATCTGCCGTGCGTTGTGAGGTAATCTCATGGCGCAAGCGGCATCGGTCAATCCAGCGCATTCGAGCTGTTCGGCGGCTCGCATACGAACGAAGGCGGGAACTATCCCATCCGCGGAGGCGACCATATAGGCGATGTCTGTGGGAACGACCTCTCCCGAGGCTTCCAGGCGCAGGAGACAAGACAGCAGCCGCGACAGAAACAGCCTGATCACCTGGCCGGGGCCAAGCAATGCATACGGGTTATCTGAAGCGGGCGCGTGAAACATGCTTCGAGTATGCGGTGGACGCAGCGATGTGGGATAAATTTTGGGTGGGTTGCCAACCCATTGAATAACCGTAGCGTGTGATTGAGAGCGGAGCAGCCTTGAGCCTGCCTCATGTGAGCGAAGCGATACGGAGGCCAACAAGGACGCCGCCCGTTATGTCATCCCGGAATGGACGAAGGACATGTCCGGGATGACAATTGAAGGTAATTTTCAGAGCTTAGGATCGGTGCGCGAATTGTAGGGTGTCACTAAGCCGGAACAACCTTGAGCCCGTCTCATCGCGAAAGCGAAGCGAAGCGGGAGACAAAGCAAGCATTCCCGGCGCAGTGCACCAGCAAGAACCACGCGAAGCGACCGTTTAATCATGAAGTTTCTCTGGTGCATTGCTTCGCGGAATGCACCCTACCCGATGCACAGCATCGGATTGCTGGCGCACTTCGTTCCTCAGTACGCCCTACAGCGAAACAAGGTTTCGCAAGCCACTTCGAAAACCGGTCTTGCTTTACTGATTTCTGCCCGGGAGCAACAATGGCATGGCCAACAATAAGTATATTCCCGACACAATCGCAGTTTTCACGTACCAATTCTGCAAAAACAAACCTAAAACAAAGAATAGGATCGCTGATACAATCAACCCGTATAAAAGCGTGAAAACACTTGCTGATCTAAAGCTAACTCCACCGATGGGCGCAACTAGCTGACGAATTGGAATGTAAAAGATCCAAAAAACATTATGAGGCCCAGTCTTTGCAGCATAAAGGGGCCGCTCTAAAGGCGACGCCTTGAAATGACTGTTAACAATTCCCACACCGGCAAAACACCACACTAAAAGTAGAAACATTGCCCACTGTGCGATTGTATTCGGCATATTGTGCGCCCCGTAGCCAAATAAAATTAACTATAAATTGAGGGGGCTACGAAAATCAACAGTCATCACCCCTCGTTCGGGTCATAGTTGAGGATCGGGCCGAGCCATTTTTCGGCCTTGTGGACATCCCATCCCTTACGCTCGGCATAGCTTTCGACCTGATCGCGCTCGATCCGGCCAACGGCGAAATAGACGCTGTCCGGGTGTGAGAGATAAAGGCCCGAAACGCTGGAAGCTGGCCACATGGCAAAGCTGGAGGTGAGCTTTGCGCCAATGCGTTTTTCAGCGTCGAGCAGGCGGAACAGGGTTTCTTTTTCGGTGTGGTCAGGCTGGCAGGGATAGCCCGGCGCGGGGCGGATGCCTTGATAGCTTTCCTTGATGAGTTCTTCCGGCATGAAGGCCTCGTCCGGCGCATAGCCCCAGAATTCCTTGCGGACCTTTTCGTGGAGCGCCTCAGCGGCGGCCTCGGCAAACCGGTCGGCCAGCGATTTCACCATGATGGCGGAATAATCGTCATTTGCCTGTTCGAACGGTTTGGAGTGTTTCTCCTCGCCCAGAACGGTGACGGCAAAGCCGCCCAGATGATCGCCGCCTTTGGGGCTGACATAATCTGACAGGGCGAAGTTCGGCTTCTCATTGTCCTTCACGATTTGCTGGCGGAGGGTGAAGAAAGTGTCGCCATTGTCGAGCGCGATGTCGTCGCCCACGGATTTTGCAGGCCAGAAACCGCAAACGCCTTTCACCTCGAACCATTGCTCGCCGATAATGCGTTGCATCATGGCCTGAGCATCGGCCCAGAGCGCGCGCGCAGCCTCGCCGACTTTTTCATCCTCCAGGATGAGCGGATAGCGGCCGGCAAGCGACCAGCTGGCAAAGAACGGTGTCCAGTCGATATAGCGGGAGAGATCGCCCAGATCGAAACTCACCTCTTTCACACCAGTGAACGTGGGTTGCGGCGGTGTGTAGGCGTCCCAATCCACGGGCACGTGTTTCTGGCGCGCTTCATCAATCGGCATGCGGGGTTTTGGCGGGCCGCCTGCTCGGCTCTCGCGGATACGCTCATACCGGGCGCGCGCGGTTTCCCAGTAATGGGGTTTGTCGTCGCCAAGAAGCGCAGAGACCGTACCCACGGCGCGGCTGGCATCGGTCACATGGATGACAGGCTGGCGTTTGAAGGCAGGCTCGATCTTGATGGCGGTGTGAGCGGGCGATGTGGTGGCGCCGCCAATGAGGAGCGGCATGTCCATCTCGCGGCGCTGCATTTCTTTCGCCACCTCGACCATTTCATCAAGGCTAGGCGTGATGAGTCCCGAAAGACCCACCATGTCGGCCTTCACTTCAATAGCGGTGTCGAGGATTTTCTCAAGCGGGACCATGACGCCAAGGTCGACGATTTCATAGCCGTTACAGGCGAGGACCACGCCGACAATATTCTTGCCGATATCGTGGACATCGCCCTTCACCGTGGCGAGGACGACCTTGCCGTTGGACTGGTTCTCCGTACCGAGGCGGCGCTTTTCCTCCTCCATGAAAGGAATGAGGTGGGCGACGGCGGCCTTCATGACGCGGGCAGATTTCACCACCTGCGGCAGGAACATTTTCCCCGCACCGAAGAGGTCGCCCACGACATTCATGCCGTCCATGAGCGGGCCTTCGATGACGTGGAGCGGGCGTTCTACCGACTGGCGCGCCTCTTCCGTGTCGTCGACGATGTATTCGGTGATGCCGTGAACCAGCGCGTGCTTCAGGCGGTCGCGGACGGGCTTCTCGCGCCAGGTGAGGTCTTTCTCGACTGTCTTGCCTTTCTGGCCGCGATACTCATCGGCGATTTCGAGAAGGCGTTCGGTGGCATCTGACCGGCGATTGAGGATGACATCCTCAACACGCTCGCGGAGTTTAGCGTCAATCTCGTCGTAAATGTCGAGCTGACCGGCATTCACAATGCCCATATTCATGCCCGCCGGAATGGCGTGATAGAGGAAGACCGAGTGCATGGCGCGGCGCACGGGCTCATTCCCGCGGAAGGAAAAGCTGACATTCGAGAGGCCGCCGGAAATGTGACAGCCCGGGCAGGTCTTACGGATTTCGCGCGCAGCTTCGATGAAGTCCACGGCGTAATTGTCGTGCTCTTCAATGCCCGTGGCTACGGCGAAAATGTTCGGGTCGAAGATGATGTCTTCTGCCGGGAAGCCGACCTCTTCGGTGAGGATTTTATAAGCGCGCTGACAGATCTCCACCTTGCGGGCTTTGGTGTCAGCCTGGCCCTCTTCGTCAAAGGCCATAACCACAACCGCCGCACCATAGGCGAGGCATTCACGGGCGTGGTGGAGGAACTGGTCCTTGCCCTCTTTCAGGGAGATGGAGTTCACCACCGCTTTGCCCTGCACGCATTTCAGACCAGCTTCGATGACTTCCCATTTGGAGCTGTCGATCATCACCGGCACGCGGGCAATGTCCGGCTCGGCTGCGATCAGGTTGAGAAAGGTGCGCATGGCCGCGACGGAATCGAGCAAGCCGGCATCCATATTGACGTCGATCACCTGCGCGCCGTTTTCGACCTGCTCACGCGCGACATCCAGCGCAGCGGCATAATCGTCTTTTTCGATGAGTTTGCGAAACTTCGCTGAGCCGGTGACGTTGGTACGTTCGCCGACATTGATGAAGCTGGCCCGGGATTCTGTGGTCATATAAACCTACGCGCATATGATTGATCTGACGCCCTCCTTACAGGGTGTCAGGCCATTCATAAAGCCCGGAAGGGTGAATTCAGTGAATCAGTTTTCAGCTATTTCTTTCTGAACACCACATATCCAAGCGGTTTACCTGCTGCGAAGAAGGCAAGAACACCCACAGCGCCCGCAATCATGCTGGCCAGCAGTGGGCCCAGACCGAGCGCTTCTGCTCCAAAACGCGCCGCTGCATAAGCGATAACGCCAATGACGATGCCGATGATGAATTTGACTGTCTTGTTCATGTCTTCCCCCAGCTAGCTGTTGCGAATATCCATCATCTGCGCGTGATGCTCCGCGGCGTCCAATCCGCCATGACCGCCGCCGCCGCCGCCGCCACGCTTCCCGAACAGCACGATCAGGAACGCCGCAATTGCGACCAAAATAGCAATCGGCTGACTGATCCACTGGTTCTGAAACAAAATTCCCAGAACAACGCTCAGAAAAACATAGGCAATGACCGCAGCAATCACGCCGATAATGCTTTTTAGAACCCATTTCATGCCTGCACCCTCCCCTGTTCAGATGATCACTCTATGCCCTTGAGGCCATCAATGCTGGCTTCGTTCATGCGATAATAGGCTTCTGCACCTTCGGGTTTGGTTCGGGCGTGATCCCAGTTGCGTTTCAGCTGTTCGCGATGTTCTTTGAAGTCCATGAAGGGCACACCCCAGCCGCAGGAATCCTGAACGCGGTCCAGTTTCACCACCACGATGGATCGGGCCTGATCAAATTCCGGAAACAGGTTGAGCAGCTCCGGAAAGCGGGAATCATCAAATTGCACCGCCTCGCCCCGTCCGTAGAGGCGCAAAATATTCGCCGCTCCCTCAAAGGCACAGAACATGATCGTGATGCGGCCGTTTTCTTTCAAATGTGCGAGCGTTTCGATGCCGGAGCCACCAAGGTCCAGCCAGGCGACAGTTGCGTCGTCGATAACCGCAAAACTGTCATAGCCCTTGGGTGAAAGATTGACGTGTCCTGAGTCGCTCAGCGGCGCAGTCGCAACAAAGAAGAGTTTCTGCTTCCTGATGAAATCGTTGTGCTTCATCTCGAGTTTTTCGAAAACTTTTGCCATTTGACCCGTAACTCCCGATTAGTCTTGAAGATAACAGGTAATCACCCTGGCTGAAACACGCTGACAAGACGCGATTCACCTGATCGCGATACCAGATTTTCCGTTCACCTATGGCAGCCAAAGCACTGCTCAAACGGGCCGAGATACGCGGCACGGACGAAATATTCATGTTTTGGTGAATAATTTAATGACAATTTGTCAGTATTTAGACAGTCATTAACGAACTTTAATATTTGCACTAACCAGTAACCGTGTCCTCGAAAACACATGCGCGACACAATACTCATCGCAGCGCAGTCTCGGCACCTCATTGATATACCTGACTATACGATTATTTTTATTATATTTTTCAACATATTAACCGACCCCTTCCGCTACGGAAGGCAAATTCCGCAAAAAACTATCATACCGTAATGGGCTTGACGTTTTTCACAGTGTGATGTTTTAGCAAAAGTAAGTCCAAGTATAGGACATGAATAAATAATAATCCCAGGGAGGTATTGATACCATGAAACGCATGCTTTCTACCTGTGCGCATTCCGCGCTATGGTTGAGTCTCGGAGTTGCAATTTCCCCAATTGCAGCCGCCCAGACTGACGACACAGCTCCGACAACAATTGAAGCTCCAGAAGCTGCTGAAGAAGAAGTCTCTCTTCAGAAACGCGTCGTCGTCACCGGTTCTTTCATCGCCGGCACTCCGGAAGACTCTGCACTGCCAGTTGACGTGTTCGGCGCCGCTGAACTCGAAGAGACAGGCATTAGCTCACCGCTTGAATTCATCAAATCTCTGCCGTCCGTCGGTTCGGTTCTGGGTGACTCCAACCAGTTCAGCCCTGCTGCTCAGGCAACACCTGGTACGGGTACGATCAACCTTCGTAACCTCGGACCCAGCCGCAACCTGGTGCTGTTGAATAGTCGCCGGACGATTTCTTCGCCGGGTGACGGCTTTGCTGACACGCAGATGATTCCAATGTTCGCGCTCGACCGTATCGAGCTCCTGAAAGACGGCGCGGCGGCCACCTACGGCTCCGACGCGATTTCGGGTGTTGCGAACTTCATCACCAAAACGAATTTTGATGGTCTGGAACTCGACGGCAACTTCACTGCCATTGACGGTTCAGACGGCGACTATGAAGTGTCTGCTCTCTGGGGCAAGACCTTCGACAATGGCAGCTTCATGATCGGTATCGGTCATCAGGAACGTTCCGAGCTCAGCACAACTGACCGTGATTTCGTTCTGCAGGACTATTCTGTGAACCCGGCTCAATGGTCAGTTCTCGGCAATCCAGGCACGTACATTCCGAAGCTCGGTGATATTTCTCAGGGCGCTGCAGGCACATCTCTTGGTCTGGCTATCGACGGTCAGGCGATCGGCGCGTGTGACGCACTCGGCGGTGAAGTTGGCTCAACATCTGGCCTGCCAATCTGTCGCTTCACCTACATGCCGTTCGATAACCTCGTTGAGGACTCTTCGCGGACACAGATCTATTCTCAATTCAATGCGGACCTTTCAAACGAATTCCGCATCAATTTTGAAGCCCTTTATGCCCAGACCATTCTGGACAACAACCGCTTCTCTCCAACATACCCGCCGACACAAGGCCCTAAAGGTCCAGGTTCGACATTTGCGTTCGATGTTCCTGACACGAACCCAGGTTATGCGGCATTTATTGACCAATCTGGCCTGAGCGGTGGCGTTGCTGACCCGTTCACTCCTGGCACACTCGCAAACCTCTATGGCAGCTATGCTTCAGTTCTGCTCGGTCGTCCGATCGGCTTTGGCGGCAACGAAGAGCAGTTTGGCGGTCTCGGCGGTGCGCAAGGTCGTACGCGGAACAAAGCCTTCCGTGTTTCCGGTGGTTTTGAATGGGATATCGGTGACTTCACCTGGACGAACCAGGCGACATTCTACCAGACCAAGCGTATGCGTGCGACAACGGACGGCGTCGGCCAGCGTATTCAGGACGCTCTGGAAGGCTTTGGCGGTGAGAACTGTGATCGCACAACCGGCACGGCAGGTGTTGGCGATTGTATGTGGTTCAACCCATTCATCAACGCGCATCCGAACAACCCGGCTCTCGGCCTCGACAACCCAGGCTATGTTCCTGGCAATGAGAACCAGAAAGAGCTGCTCGACTACATGTTCATCAAGAACGGTGTTCGTGAGCAGGAAGACGTGTTTGTATTCGACACGGTATATTCTGGCCTGACCGGTTGGGACCTCGGCGCTGGCGAGATCGGTGTCGCGGTTGGCGGCCAGTTCCGTCACTCCAACTATCAGAACGATCCACTCAACGATCTGTCAAACTCAGCCATCCACCCGTGTGCGGTTGAAGGCGACAATAGCTGTCTGACAAATGGTGACCCGATCACCGGACCGTTCATTTTCCTCGGCCAAAGCCAGGAAGCTCGCGCACAACAGAGCGTCTACGCTGTGTTTGGTGAGGTGAACGTGCCGATCCTCGACAATCTCGAGGCATCTCTGGCTGTTCGTTACGAGGATTATGGCGGGGGTGTTGGATCAACGACTGACCCGAAACTGTCTATCCGTTACGAGCCGACTGACTGGCTGGTTCTGCGTGGTTCTACCGGCACAACCTTCCGTGGCCCGCTTCCAAGCGACGTCACCAATGGTCGTCTCGGAACCACACTTGCCAACATCAACGCTGCAGGCAGCAACTTCAAATCTGTCGACATTTTCGGCAATCCAAGCCTAAAGCCGGAATCTGCTTTCACCTATAACATCGGTGCTGTGTTCAATACGCCAGTTGGTTTCAAAGCTTCGGTTGACTACTGGTACTACGACTTCACCGACGAGATCACCACAACACCGTCTCAGGCTGTTGCAACAGCTGTTGCAAACGGACAGACAAGCGGTCTCGAACCGGTCGACTGTAGCCACCCGCTGGCTTATCTGATCACCTTTGCAGGCGATACCTGTACGCAAGGCGTGACAGTCGGCACCGATATCGCACGTGTTCGTACAGACATCGTGAACGGCCCGGGTGTTGAAACATCAGGTATCGACTTCTCAGCAAGCTTTGGCTGGGACCTCGGCCCAGGCTATGCGACCGTCGGCACAAACGGCACGTACACCATGCAGTATGATGTTAAAGAGTTCGAACTCGGTGGTGTTGTATTCGCACCTGCGTATGACGCTGTTGGCTTCCTGAACTGGGACCGTACAGCTGACTCGATCTCTGAGCTCAAGGGCAACATCTACAGCTCTTACGCACTGGACGACTGGAACTTCCGTTACCAGATGTCTTACATCAGTGGTGTCGAAGACAATCGTTCAAACATCGTCTTCGGTCAGGCGGGTGAAGACTACATCCAACACGACCTTCACGCCTTCTATGATGTTCCACTCGACTTCGCTGACATCACAATCAGCGCATCAGTTGAGAACATCCTGGATGAAGATCCGGCAATTGCTCAGACCGAGTTGTCTTACAACCCGTTTGTGGGCAACGCACTGGGCCGCACCTTCTCCATTGGCGCGAAGGTTCGTTACTAAATCCTGCTTTAAGAAGCAGAGACGTTTCCTCCACTACGGGGGTCGCTTCGGCGGCCCTCGTTTTTTTATGTGCCGATAGTGGCGCTATTCGATGCCGGGCAAGCCATCAATGCTGGTCGCATTGCGGCCCTTCACGAATGGCCAGAGCTCATCACCCATTTTTTCCCGGCGATGGTCCCATGTCCGCTTGAGCTGATCCCGCTCTTCACGGAAGTCCATGAACGGCACCGCCCAACCGCAACTATCCTGCACCCGGTCCAGTTTCACCGTGACGATCGAACGTGCAGCCTCAAAGGCTGGGAAGAAGGTCAGAAGATCGGGAAACCGCGGATCATCGGCCTGCACGGCCTCACCCTGCCCATAGAGACGCAGGATGAGCGGGGCGCCTTCAAACGCGCAGAACATGATGGTGATCCGGCCGTTTTCTTTGAGGTGAGCCATGGTCTCAATACCAGAGCCGCCAAGGTCAAGCCATGCAACCGTCAGGTCATCGAGAATCACAAAGCTATCATACCCCTTCGGAGAGAGGTTGACGTGGCCATCTTCGTTCAGCGGTGCGGTCGCTACGAAGAACAGCTTTTGTTTGGCGATGAAATCGTGATGTTTCGGCTGAAGTTTGTCATATGCGGTTGCCATCGGGGCTCCTCCCTGCCTGCAGCCACTGACTATTCCGGCCAGTTGCCGCTTTTGATCTGCTGTTGATCGTGAATGTCGAAATTGTACCAGTAAACCCATGCTTGCTGGTTCGTTGACAGACAATTTCTATCAAGTAGCGGTGTGCAACGCCTGAGATACATGGACCGGGCGGCATCATCCGGATCAAAGTCCTCAAATTCATCAAGCAAGGGCATGAGGTTAAGATCATTCAGGCGATAGAGCATGCCCTGCACGACGCCTTCGCCCTCGATAACGCCCGGATAATCTCCCAGATGATAGAGCACGCCCCTGATGGAGGCAGGCCCCAGAAATTCGCCGCCACCAGCAAGATCGATATGGTCCGGGCTGCCCGCTGCGCCTTGCTTGAGCAGACCATAGAAGAAAAAGAGGTCACCGGATTGGACGTTCATCATCGCGCTGTCTTGAATGCGATCCAGATCGCGACACAGACCAGCAATCCGGCAAATCCCCAGCCAACTTTCTCGCGATAGTCCTTGTGAGACAACAGCCCCGAAACGGAACCGGACATGACGACAATCACCAGATGGATGAGGGTCGCAATGCCCACATAGACCACCATCAGAACAATGAACCACTGCGTATAGTGCGTGTCGCTGCCGATAAAGCTTGGCAATAGCGTGAGATAGAACAGAAAGGCCTTCGGGTTCAGCAGATTAGCGATCAGGCCGCGCAGAAACGCCTCCCGCATGACGGTCGCTGCAGGCTCGGATTCGAGTGTCTTTCTGCTATCCAGAACTGCGTCCAGCGCGAGCCACAACAGATAGGCGATACCGCCCCAGCGCAAAATCTCATAAACCCATGGATTGTTTGCGACGAGCACAGAAAACCCAAGCAATGAGAGCACCCCGACGCTGAGCAAGCCAAGCGCCACGCCTGCTACCACCGCATAACCCGGCTTCCGGCCATTCTGCGCACTGAGGAGCGCGATGTAGAACATGTTCGGACCGGGCGTCAGCTCAATCGCAAACGCCGCCAGAAGGAAGGGGATGAAGTCAACGCCGTTCATTTCTACTGCTCATCTGAAACGCCAAGGCCGCCAACCACAAGCGCCCACTCCTTAAACTCCGGACTGTCTGCCTTCAGCAACAATTCCAGAACAGGGCGCTGGTCTGCAAGTCGTCTGAACGCCGCGCCGTACAAATCGTAATCCCGTTCTGCCTTGCCGTTTAGAACGAAGCGAAAGTCGACGTCTGATATGGGATCATTCTCAAAAAGACTTGCGGCCATTATCGCAAAGCCTTCCCGAAACCAGACAGGTCCGTATGATATCTGATGAGCGCGGCCCACCGCAATGTGCAGACCATGAGCGAGTTCGTGAGTTAGCACACCCACATAGTCCTGATGACCGGTCAGCCGATCATCATTCTCGAGCGCCGCAGACTCCTCGACCACATGAATAGCCGAATACGCATATAGCGCGATGATCGTCTCAGGTATCTGCTGATCTGAGGGCCAGCGATTGCTATCGCGAAGAAAAGTGTCGAACGCTTTCTTAGATGGGTATACCGCCAATTCTTGCGCTTCGATGTCAGGTACAAACGCCTCGAGCCCGTGCTGTCGCGCAAACGCGCTTAGCCTCTGTTCAGCCTCTTTGATGGTTTGGGCAGCTGCACCAGCTGTTTCCTTATCGGTCGCTTTGATCGACCAGATTTTTTCAATACCACGCTCTGTTTCTTTTGGCTTCAGGTCGTCAGAGGAATGCGTTACAGACCCGACTGGCTTCGGCTCTAATTCAGCAGCCTCTCCACAACTAACCACAAATATAAGAACGGCTCCCAATAGGGCTGAGAGCCGATCTGAAATCATTACGCAACCTCAAACGGTTCAAGGCCCGCCAGCCGCAATGTATGAGGATTTTTTGCAGGACTGCGCGGGGGAACGCCTTCAACAGCTTCAGCGATCGCCCGGATATGATCCGGTGTCGTGCCGCAACACCCACCAACCACATTCAGCAAGCCATCACGCGCCCAATTGCCGATATGCGCTGCCGTCTGTTCAGGCGTTTCATCATAGGTTCCCATCTCGTTCGGCAGACCCGCATTCGGGTGAGCCGACACAAGGCAATCGGACACTTTGGCAAGGCTGGCCACGTGAGGGCGCATGAGTTCTGCGCCAAGGGCACAATTAAACCCGACAGCAAACGGCCGCGCATGTCGGATAGAGTTCCAGAAGGCCTCAACAGTCTGCCCTGAAAGCGTCCGGCCCGAACGGTCCGTGATCGTACCTGAAATCCAGATCGGCAGCTCTTCCTGACCTTCTGCTTCGAGGTCACGAATGGCTTTGATGGCTGCCTTGCAGTTCAACGTGTCGGTAATGGTTTCGATGACGTAGAGATCAACGCCGCCCTCATAAAGGCCGCGTACCTGATGCTTGTAGGCCTCATAAACCTGATCGAATGTTACACTGCGCGCGCCGGGATCATTCACATCAGGCGACATGGAAAGCATCTTGTTCAGAGGCCCCATCGCACCGGCCAGAAAGCGCGGCTTTGAAGGCTCTTTCTCTGTCCAGGCGTCGGCGCGTTCCCGTCCAATCTTCGCGCCTTCAAGGTTGATGGCGTAGACACTCTCGGCATCGAGCTCATAGTCATCCTGAGCAATGGTTGTTGCACAGAACGTATTGGTCTCGGAAATATCCGCACCAGCCCCGAAATAGGCATCATGGATGGAGGCGATGATATCTGGCCGTGTGAGGTTCAGAATATCATTATTGCCTTTCATCTGGCCCTCAAACGCCGTGAACCGGTCCCCCCGGTAATCGACCTCATCCAGACCTTTGTTTTGGATCAGCACCCCCCAGGAACCGTCAAAAACAAGAACCCGCTCCTGCGCTGCGGCTTTGAGGGCGGCGATACGGTCAGCTCGATCAGTCATCATGGTCTCCTCAGAACGTCGGGCGTCCTGTCTTAAAATCTTTTGGAGCAGGTGTCTTCTGCTCGCGTTTTCCAGGTTTCCGCCAGTCGGCTGGCGGCCTGAAGTGTCTTCGGCGCACCGTCCGGATGTCCCGGGCGTTCAAACGGACAGGCCGCGCCATCAGCCTGTTCGCGCATATGTGTTTCACAGCGCGCAAAATAGTCTGCGAGCTGAGTTTGGCGCATACACGCCACGGACGGTTTCGGACGACGACGGAGACGACTTGTCTCCTCATCCTCCTGTTCGAGAGATTGCTCAGACTGAGCATTCTCCATGGCTCTCGTGCCGCGATCCTGCCGCATCATCACGTGAAGAATTTTTGCAGCGAGCAGCAGCAGAAACAGAATAACGAAGAGCTTTCCGCCACGGCGGGCAAATCTCATTCCTCTGCCTCTTCACTCAGCACGTCAGTCTCCTCGAGAACCTGTCTGTTAAACTCACTCCAGTTAAGTCCATCAAGATCTGGTGGCGCGACTGGCTGATAGGCGTCACAGCCATTCGTTTTGCGGCGGTTTTCTAGCAAGGTGATCATGCTCGACGCCACGCTCGGCGTGTCTATGTTCGCGATGAATGCATTTGGCGCAGATTCCGTACAAGACAGGCTCAACACCTCTGAACCATTTACCTCCTTCATGCAGCCTCTCAGATGGTTGATCTGCTCGTCCAGCTCCTCGCAGCCAGAATTCAGCACTGAGGCCATCTGCATTGAAAAATCGCGGGCGAATTTGAGCCCCTCTTGCGTGGGATCAGGTTTGCCTCCGTCTTTCCAGATGGCAACCGCCACCAATCCGGCAATAGAGACCACCAAAGCTCTGTTCAGCCATCGGTCTAACCGCGACAGGCGCTCTCGCGTGACCCATCGAGGCAGACCTTTGATCACGCCGCCTTTGACCTCGGTTTAATGCCAAGCAGCCGACACGTCGCCAGCGCCTGATCAGCTTTGTTCAGTGTGTAAAAGTGAAAATCCTTCACGCCTTTGTCAGCCAGCTTCATGGTCAGATCAGCCGCGACATTTGCGGTGATCAGCTCGCGCTGCTGTGGATCATCATCAAGTCCGTCATAAAGCTCAGCAAGCCAGGCTGGAATCTTCGCGCCGCACAGTCCGGCAATTCGCGCCAGTCCCTTGAAGTTCGGCTGCAGCATGACGCCAGGAATAATGGGCATGGTGATGCCGGCATCATGCGCGTCGTCAACAAATCGAAGATAGTCGTCAGCTTCAAAAAAGAACTGCGTAATGGCCCGGTCCGCACCTGCATCCTGTTTTGCTTTAAGAAAAGCCAGATCTTCAGCTCGCCCCTGACTATCAGGATGAGGTTCCGGATAAGCTCCAACTGAGATTTCAAACTTCTTGCCGAGCGCCGGCTTGTGCGAGCGGATCGCTTCAATCAGTTCAACAGAGCTCGCAAATCCGTTCTCGAAAGGTTGGAATTTCGCGCCCATTCCTTCAGGCGGATCACCCCGCAGAGCAACGATATGCTGAACACCTGCGTCGAGATATTCGTCGATCACCTCAATAACGTCGGCTTTTGTTGCGCCAACACAGGTCAGATGCGCGGCAGGCGTCAGGCTGGTTTCTTCGACCATCCGTTTCACCGTCCGGTGGGTCCGGTCGCGTGTGGAGCCACCCGCGCCATATGTGACAGACACAAATTTTGGTCCGACAGGCTCAAGGCGACGAACTGCGTCCCATAGTGTGGTTTCGGCCTTTTCCGTTTTAGGCGGAAAAAACTCGAAAGAAACGTGGATGTCTTTAGGCTGTACTTGCAGGCTCATGCTGCATTCTCTCCAATTTTCGGCAATTTGTCAGCGGTCCAAATCGTAACTGCGAGGCCGCTCTGATGCTGAGACTCTAATGTGATGGGTTGATACGGCTTGAGGCCAGACGCCACTAACCAGTTTTCGAGTTCCCGGGCTTCGAACCCCAGATGCCGGTGTTCGTGTTCGTTCCTCAGGAATTCATTCCGGTGCGGCGCAAAATCGACAATCATCAACCGCCCACCCGGCTTGAGCACGCGCGCTGCTTCAGTCACCACCCTGCCCGGCTGATCCATATAGTGCAGCACCTGATGGATCGTCACCAGATCTGCGATCCCGTCATCGAATGGCGACGCGATGACATCACCAAAACGCACACTTGCTCCGGGCACATCGTCTGTCTGCAGGTTGGATCGGGCAATAGTCAGCATTTTATGACTGAGATCGATGCCTTCGGCGCGTTCGAACCGGTCCTTGAACAGGCTGATCATGCGTCCTGTGCCTGTGCCAAAATCGACCATGTAGTTGTAAGATTTCTGACCAGCAGCTTTAAGAAGAGCCGATTCGACGTCATCAGCCGGATAATGATGCCCTCTGACATCATCCCAGCTTTCAGCCGTTCTGTTGAAATAATCCTCGGCTGCAGTTTTCCTGGCCGCACGGACATGGTTGAGATTCTCGCGATCCCGGACAACTTCCGGATCGTCCGGAGAAACGAAACTGAGAACCGAATCCACCAGAGCGCGGCCGGTTCCCGACGACGGCAAACGGTAAAACACCCATGCCCCCTCCGGCAAACGCTCCACCAGTCCTGCAGCTGTGAGAAACTTCATATGGCGGGACAATCTGGGCTGGCTGAGCCGCAAAATCTGCACGAGCTCACCAACCGCCAATTCACCATGCGCCAGCAACGCCAGAACGCGCAAACGCGTCGGCTCTCCGATGCTTCGCAATGAATCTATAAGCTGCTGCAATTCCGGCTACTCCTGATCATATAAACATATCTTTATATGATTTTTGTCAAGAAAATTGTGGCTGTGTGTATAAGCTGTGTGTATAACAAGACACAAAAACGGCAGGAGACTTGCAGAAATTGACATGGACGACTTGATTCAACAAAGGTCAGATCAAATTTCTGCTGGGACAAAGGGTCGGGACTTGTACCCAGAGTAGAATGGAAGAGGGACGCCATGCGTGCGCTAACAATTGCGGCTATTTCTTTGAGCGTTGCATCGTGCGCCAGCGTGCCAGGTGAGACGTCGCGTTCGGATCCCTATGAGGGGTTCAACCGCTCCATGACCGCATTCAACCTCGGCCTTGACGAAGCCGTGCTCGAACCCGTGTCAAAAGGATATACGGCCGTCACACCACAATGGGGTCGTGACCGGGTAAGAGACTTTTTCGTCAACCTGGGCGAGCCAATCACCTTCATGAATGATGTGTTTCAGGGTGAAGGCGAGCGCGCACTTCAGACAGGCTTCCGTTTCACGATCAATTCCACCATTGGTCTTGGCGGATTGTTTGATATTGCCCGTTTTGAAGGCCTGCCCTCGCACAAGGAAGATTTCGGCCAGACACTTGCCGTCTGGGGCGTCGACAGTGGCCCGTATATTGTACTGCCATTGCTGGGTTCAACTAACCCGCGAGATCTTGTAGGATTTGGCTTCGACCGAGCCGTAAACCCGTGGAATTTTGTAACCTATTCAGCTGACAGCGATGAAGACCTCGCCATCCGCCTTGGACTGACCGCAATCAACGGGATCAACACCCGTTCACGGATCCAGGGACAGATCGAAGCCCTCCGCTCACAGCCAGAACCGTATGTGGCGCTGCGCAGAACGTACACGTCAAACAGAGATGCAGAGATCAGAAATGGGCAATCTGACCCTAATGCGTACGAAGAATTGCCCGATTTTGATGATTTCTAGTGTGTCGGAGGGAATTTAATGACACTCAACATGAAACACCTGGCGCTTAGCACAGGCCTGTCGGTGCTCGCCGCCTTGCCTGGTTTCGCTGATGCCGCAACCGAATCTTATGTCGCCAAGAATGCCAATGAAGCACTCGTGGCGCTGAACGACCCTCAGCTGACGTCCACCGAACGCCGCGCTGAGTTTCAGAATCTCATGAACCAGTTCACCGATATGGACCGGGTATCCCGTTTCGTGCTCGGCAAATACGCCAACCGGTTCAGCGAATCTGAGATGAATGCCTATAACGCAGCCTATCGTCGCTACGCACTCGCGACATATGAAGCTCAACTCGACCAGTATCGAGGCGAAGAGATCGTCGTCACGGGTTCTGTTGACCGCAGCGAGAACGACTCCATCGTTGAAACAGTGATCAAGCGTCCATCGGGCGACCTGCCAGTCAAATGGCGCGTGATGAAAGTGGATCCCGATGCCTCAGCACCTTATCAGGTCGTTGATGTTGCTCTGGAACTGGATGGCAACCTGCTGTGGCTGGCACTTGAGCAAAGGGCTCAGTTCCTGTCTTTGCTGGACCGAACGAATGGTCGAGCTGATGCGCTGATCGAGAAGATCGACGAAATGACTGAACGCCTCGAATCTCAAGCGCAGGCTCAATAAGCATTTCTGAGAACCAGAAACAGAAAGCCCTGATCCAAGGATCAGGGCTTTTTCGTATCTAGTTGGCTACGCTCGGTAGCTCATAACTGACCGGCGCGCCCGGTCCGAGATCAATGCCAAGGAAGACCCACAGCACCATCAACACCAGTCCTGAGATCATTATCCAGATCGAATACGGGATCATGATGGCCGTCAGAGACCCGATGCCGAAATTCTTCTGCCAACGCTGGGCAAAGATCAGGATAAGCGGGAAGTAGACCATCAACGGCGTGATGATGTTTGTCGCAGAATCCCCCACACGATAGGCCGCTGTCGCGCCATCTGGTGAGACACCAAGGAGCATGAGCATCGGCACCATAACCGGCGCGAGAAGCGCCCATTTGGCACTTGCCGAACCTACGAACAGATTGATCAGCGCTGAGAACAAAACGATCAAGCCGAGCAGGATTGGCAGTGGTAAGCCGGAGCTTTCAATCGCGCTTGCGCCATGCACAGCAGAGATCAGACCCAGATTAGACCAGCCAAACAGGGCAACGAAGTGAGCGGCCGCAAAGGCGAGCACCAGATAATAGCCCATATCCTTCATGGCTTCAGCCATCATGCCGACAAGGTCATCACCGGATTTGATGGTTTTCGCACACACGCCATAAGCGATACCCGCCGCCAGGAAGAGCACAAGAAAGCCGCCGACAAGTGAACTGAATAGCGGTGAAAAATTCGCAATCGGACTACACTGACCAGCCGTTGCCGCATCAGCTGGGCAGGCATCTTCATTGATGAGTGGTGTGCCCGGACCGATCGTCATGATCGTCCAGAGAATGGCCACACCAAGCACAGCAATACCGGCCCATTTCAGACCTTTTTTCTGGTCAGCTGACAGCGGCTTGTCTTCTTCGGACACATCAACGGCAGTCTGGCCTTCTGGTGTCCATTTGCCGAGCCGCGGTTCGACGATCTTGTCTGTCACGATCCAGATCACCGGAATGAAGACGATCATCATGGCCGTAATAAAGAACCAGTTACCGGCAATATTGGCATCATACTCGGGCACGAGAATCTCTGCAGCCGCCTCAGTGATCCCGTAGAGGAGCGCATCGAGTTGACCTGGCGCAAAGTTGGCCGAGAAGCCGCCCGACACACCCGCAAATGCGGCTGCGATACCGGCAACGGGATGACGACCTGCAGAGGCAAACAGAATACCTGCGAGCGGAATAAGCACCACATAAGCAGCGTCAGCAGCGTGATTGCCAGCCATTGCGACGAAAGCCACAACAGGAGTGAGCAGAAACTTTGGCGCGCCGCGAACAGCCGCACGCATGGCGTCACCAAACAATCCGGTTCGTTCAGCGACGCCCGCACCAAGCATCACGACCAGCACATAACCCAACGGGTGGAAGTGGGTGAATGTGGCAGGCATTTCCGTCCAGAGACGCTGAATATTGTCCGGCGAAAACAGGCTGACTGCCGGAATAATGCCGTCAGATCCGATGGAGAAACGCGCCTTGGTTGCGTCGGACATACCCGCCAGCACCTGATCTGACAGCTGTGCATTGAGCCCGACCAGACTGGCGACCACCGAGATCACCATCAGAACGACGATGAGGAACAGAAAGATGAAAACCGGATCAGGCAATTTATTGCCGGCCCGCTCTACAAATCCGAGAAAACCTTTGGCGTGGTCGTCTTTCACTTCGGCATCCGCCATGAATCTCTGTCTCCCGCTAGAACAAAAATCCAATAGAACCTGACCGCCCGACTAAGGCAATAGATTCCGGAAGAAACCGCATGGGCAGCACCGTCCGCTCGCCCTGGCGTTGTGTACACGCAAAGCATTTTGCCTTTAAATACGTTCAGGGACGCACACGGAGCAGAAATGAACTGCTTCCAACTCAGGGACACAGGACATGGCCAATTTTTTTGTGACAGGGAATTCAACGACGTCATACGTGCTGAATGCATACAGCAGCGGCATCATCACCCAGACGGGAACACTCTATTCGGGCGCCGCTGTCTGCGTCACCATGACCGGCGCGAGTGCATCACTTGTGAACGAGGGGTCGATCTATGGCGCCAGCACGCTCGACTCTGCGATTGTCATCGATACCGCCGGCGCATCAATCAGCAATCTTGGCACAATCATCGGCACTTTTCTCACCCCTATTTTTTTCAATCAAACCATCGCAAATGCGGACCTTTCGATTTTTAACTCTGGCTTGATACAGGGACAGGGGGCGTCATCCTCAGCAATCTATAGTTATGGCGGCAATGTCGACATCGTGAATGAAGGCACAATTCAGTCAACGCTTCAGACCGCGATTGCCCTCACCGGAACACTTGGGAGCACACTACAGAATACAGGGCTGATTTCCTCGCCCACAAATGCGGTCATACTCGGCAGCGGAGACGACGCAATTTCCAATCAGGGGATCATCGAAGGCGATATTCTTCTGAGTTCCGGCGACGATATTTATGACGGGATTGGCGGTTTTCTTGGCGGCAAGATTAACCTCGGACATGGCGACGATACGGCGCGCATGGGTGACAATGACGACTTCATCATTGGCGGCAGAGGCGCGGACCTGATCTATGGCAATGGCGGCATAGATACTGTCAGCTATGCGGCCTCGTCGGGCGTCACTGTGTTGTTGGACAAAAATCGAGGCACGCGTGGCGACGCACTGGGTGACCGGCTGTACGACATCGAGAACATCATTGGCGGCAGCTATGGTGATGTCCTGCGCGGCAATGACGGGGTCAACGACATTGCGGGATATTACGGTGATGACCTGATCCGGGGCTGGGGCGGAAATGACGAACTCTCTGGCGAATTCGGTGATGACCGTGTTCTTGGCGATGACGGCGATGACACAATTGTTGGAGGCGACGGAAGGGACACACTAACCGGCGGTGCTGGCTTCGATATTTTTGCCTACCTCGCGATCAGTGACTCGACAGTTACAGCGAGTGGTCGCGATGTGATCCAGGATTTCACCCAAGGCGAGGACCAGATCGATTTGTCAGCGCTTGGCGTAACAAGTTTTGCAGGCGCCGCCTTCACAGGTGCCGGAAACGAAGTCCGGGCATTTCTCGCCGGAGCCGGAGACCGCATCAATGTGCAGGTCGATCTCGATGGCGACCTAAACGCCGATTTCAGCGTTATTCTTCTGAACACTACAGCGACACTGACATCGGATGATTTCATTCTCGGTTGATCTTGCGATGACTTCCGTAACGATAGGGGCGACAAGCAGGATAATGTTGGTTTAAGACCATCTGCGAAAGCCAATCATAAGTCCGAGGGGAGAACTCGATGAAAACCAGAATCACAGAAATGCTGGGTATTCAGCATCCGATCATTCAGGGCGGCATGCACCATGTTGGTCTCGCCGAAATGGCGTCTGCCGTTTCAAATGCTGGCGGTCTGGGCATCATCACGGCCCTTACCCAGCGCACACCAGCTGATCTCGCGAACGAGATCGCCAAATGCAAAGACATGACCGACAAGCCATTTGGCGTGAACGTCACCTTCCTGCCAAGCGTGACGCCTCCAGACTATCCCGGCTATATCAAAGCCATCATTGAAGGCGGCGTGAAGGTCGTTGAGACGGCCGGCAATAACCCGGCATCTGTTCTGCCCCACCTGAAAGATGCCGGTATCAAGGTCATTCACAAGTGCACAGCAGTCCGCCACGCGCTGAAAGCCCAGTCCATTGGCTGCGACGCTGTTTCCGTTGATGGCTTCGAGTGCGGTGGTCACCCGGGCGAAGATGATGTGCCGAACTTCATCCTGTTGCCGCGCGCAGCAGACGAGCTTGAAATTCCATTTGTATCGTCAGGTGGTCAGGCTGATGGCCGGTCTCTGGTGGCTTCTCTCGCTTTTGGCGCTGAGGGCATGAATATGGGCACGCGTTTCATCGCAACGAAAGAAGCCCCAGTGCATGACAATGTGAAACAGGCGATCCTCGCGGCCTCTGAGCTCGACACGCGCCTTGTGATGCGTCCGCTGCGCAACACCGAACGCGTTCTGACGAATGCTGGCGTGGAACGTCTTCTGGAAAAAGAGCGCGAGCTCGGCGACAAGATCAAGTTCGAAGATATCCTGCCAGAAGTCGCAGGCGTTTATCCAAAGATCATGAAAGAAGGCGATATGGATGCCGGCGCATGGTCTTGCGGCATGGTTGCGGGTCTGATCAACGATATCCCGACCTGTCAGGAACTGATTGACCGGATCATGGCGCAGGCCGAAGAGATCATCACCTCTCGCATGGGCGGTATGCTGGCGGGATGATCCGTATTAAGGCTGACGGATTTCTGGCCCGCATCTTTTCAGGACTGGCTTCAGCACGCAAAGAGCAAAAGCAAGCCGGTCCTGACCTGCTTAATGAGCCATCTGAGCTTTCCGCCGACCTTACCGACTTGCTTGTCCGGCTTGCGCAGTCGGCAACTGACAATGACGTTGCCGAATTCGACTATCTGGTCCGGACCCTGCAGGTCTTTGAGCACAAGACACGTCGGGACGCATTGGTCTGTGACCACGCTTTATTTATAGCGTATAATATCGACATAGAAGCCCATGTTGCCGGACGCCCAACGAGCCACGAAAATGTGCAGGCTCTCCGGGAACTCGCGATGACAGAGTCCAAAAAATCAGTTTCGGACTGAAGCAATGATAACCTTCTGGTATGAATTCGCGTCGACCTACTCCTACCTCTCGGCCATGCGGATCGATGCACTGGCCGAGGCAAAAGGTGTTGAGGTAGAATGGAAGCCGTTTCTCCTGGGCCCCATCTTTGCTGCGCAGGGCTGGAACACGTCACCCTTCAACATCTATCCTGCCAAGGGCCAATATATGTGGCGGGATATGGAACGACGCGCAGCGAAATATGGCATTCCGATCAAGCGACCAGTCACCTCCGACGGCGGTTGGCCGAGATCATCGGTAAAGGCCGCCCGGCTTGCGCTTGTGGGCCTGAATGAAGGCTGGGGACAAGAGTTTTCCAGACTGGTCTATATCGGCGAGTTTTCCGACCACGCCGATATTACGGACGAGGAAATCCTATCGAACTGGATTCGTCAGGCTGGTGGCGATCCCTTACACGCTTTTAAGACCATCCAGTCAGACGCACTCAAAGGACAGCTTAGGCAGAATACCGAAGACGCGATCAGCGCCGGGGTTTTTGGCGCGCCGAGCTTTACTGTCGGCGAAGAACTCTTCTGGGGCGATGATCGTCTTGAAGACGCGCTCGATCTTGCGGCTAGTCACTGACCCACGGACTGCCCGACGCATTTAACAAGGCCACGAACAATTCGTTCACCGGTGTCGGAATGCCGTGTTTTGCGCCTAACCGCACGATCACGCCGTTTCGGGCATCGACTTCCATCGGTCGTCCAGCCATACGGTCTGCGTAAAGCGAATTGCCAACGCCTTCTGGTGCATTGCGCGCGCCCTCGACCACGCTTTCAATGATGTTGTCATCAATTATGGCACCTTCGGCGCGAGCAACCGCAGCGCACTCCTCTACAAGTCCGCGCACAAGCCGTTCAATCTCGTCGTTCCAGACAGGCCCCGTTGACCGCATGGTCAGGGCCGGAAAAGCGCCTGCGCAGTTGAGACACAGCTTAGACCAGGCTCGGCTTGTCCAGTCACTGACTGCGCTCACCTCAATCGGCGTATGCGCAAACAGATCCACGAATGCCTGTTCGTCCGGCCCCTCGGGAACCACAATCCATCCCAATGCATTCTGAACGACGCGCCCGGGCGCAGTCCGCGCTGAGGGAATATCAACAACAGCCGGAATGACCTCGCGCCCCGGCAGAAGCGCCGCAAAGCGGGAGACATGTTCAACACCGTTCTGGACAATCACGATTTTTGTATCGGGCCCCAACAGACCTGGCATCCAAGAAAGCGTGGCTTCAGAATCGTATGTCTTGGTGACGACAAATACCCAGTCAGCCTTTTGTGCCGCCTCCGGGCGAGTAATGACGGTCGGGCCAGCCATGAGCTTGCCGGCCGGCGTTTCTGCCTCGAGCCCCGCAAATCCGGTTCGGGCACACAGCGTCAGAGCGTTTTTCGGGTCCTGCGCCAGCCAAGCGGCAAGTGTGCCGCCAAGTGCACCCGGGCCAATGACCGCGATCTCAATCGGGCGAAAATTACTCAAGGGAGACCGTCATACCGACCGTCATGCCAAAGGTGTTGAAATTCGAAACACCAATGCCGTCATAGAACGTATTCAGCGTAAAACGCCGGTCTTCACTGACCTTGGCCAGCAACTGACCTTCGACCTTTGCCCGGAGCTCATTGGCTTTCGTCAGCGCGCCAGAATGCAGATCAGTGTAAGATGTCTGGTCAAAATCCCACGACCCCTGCACATTCAGAACGGGCGTGATCTCACGATCGCTGCCAAATTCGAAGGTGCGCGTGAAGCGCGGACCAAAGGCGACCCGACCGAAGCTCACCGCTTCGCCAAAATCTGACACTTCGGCGCCGGCGATATAGACGTCTTCATTCTCTTCAAAATAAACGACAGAAACGGCCGGGGTGACCTTCCAGCCCTGAAGCGCAAAATCACCAGAGAACTGTCCTTTGACGAGAACACGCTCGGTTTCGAGTCGGTCATTCTCCTGAACCAGACCCAGCTCATTGACCGAGCGGCCGATGGATGCCCGGCCATCGAAAATCAGATTTTCATGCAGTCGCGTCACCAGATAAGGACCGGCAAACCAGCCGATGCGGGCTTTATCCGAGACCTGCGTACCGTGGTTCGCTTCTGCCAGTTCGTCATACTGGCCAGACACGCCAAGAACGAGATCCTTGCTGCGACGATAATCCAGTCCGAAGTCCATGACGGACTTGTTCCGCCCGGTACGGAGCGAGTCATTTCGTGAGAATTTACCGTTGAACCAGACATTCACGCGGTCGGCCTGTCCAAGGTCGAATATCTGGCTCAGCTTGGCATCTTCACCGCGCAGTTCGCCTTTGACGTTGATCTCACCTTCCTGGCTGTCAGCATCGCCATTCAGGCTGATCTCGGTGGACTTGTCACGCAAACGGTCAGCGAGGTTCTCGCTCTTGCCGACAATCTCTTTGGATCGGTTGATCAGATAATTATTGATGGTCCTGCGGGCTGTCAGCTCTTCGCTGTCCGCAAACGCCGCAGGCTGCATAGCGATCAGCGCTAAGCTGACAGCGCCGAGGCAGACGCGTGCGTAAAAATGAGCGGATCCCGACATAATCCTGGTCAACGATAATCTGAATGTGTGATGTGCCTGTTACCATGCGACAAGTCGCACCCGGATGAAACCCTGTAATCTAAAGATATTTAGCAAATTTCTGATTTTTTTGGAAACCGGTGTCATATTCTTGCCCAATTGCCTCAAATCCAGCCCGCCCTGATGGCGATGACGCGAAACCGATACCAAAGCCTTCTGAAAAACGATCTTGTTCAGGGACTTGTCGGCAGAAAAGCCGGATCGACCCGCATCTGGCTCGCCTGTTCATAGGCATAGCCAAAGCTCAAAACCTGAGTGTCCGCGCCGGCGGTCGACATGAAAGACAGGCCGACCGGAACGCCCTCCACCTGCCCCATGGGCACACTCAGATGGGGATACCCAGCCACAGCTGCGAGATAGCCTGCACCAGACCATTTCGGCCAGTTGTCCGGCCCGTCTTCGACAATCACTGGCATCACCGGCCCGCTTGGCGAGACGAGAACATCAACTTCATATTCGGCGAGCAGACGATCAATGCCCATCTCGCCGGTCGCTTTCTTTATTTCGGCAAGTGCCGAAACATAGGCTTCATCCTCCAGACCGGAGGTTTCCTCAGCCATAACAAACAGGTCCTGACCGAAGATGGGAAGTTCGGCGTCGCTATTGGCTTCGTTGAAGACAATGAGATCCGCAAGCGTTCTGGAGGCGACCGTATCCGGTGTTTCGGCCAGATACGCGTTCAGCGTTTCCTTGAACTCGACCAACAAGACAGTGAGGGACTTCTCACCATAATCTTCGACACCAAGATCGAATTCAGGGATTTCCACCAGCTCGGCGCCAGCAGATTCCAACTCGGAAAGCGCAGCATCAAATAACTCGGCGATGCCCGTTTGGTCGCTTACTGAAAAGCGCAACACGCCGACGCGTTTCCCTTGAAGCGAGGTATCGGACAGCTCGCTTATAAAGTCAGCTTCCGTGTCGCTGCTCGCCATTGCCGTCAGCAAAATTGCAGCACCGAGAACTGATTTCGTCATCGGCCCTGCGGTATCCTGCGAAAAGGCGATCGGTACGATGCCCTCTTGTGGAATGACACCAAGTGTTGGCTTGAATCCGACAATGCCGTTGGCATTGGACGGGCAGATGATCGAGCCATTCGTCTCCGTACCGACGCTGCCCGCAGCCAGCGACGCAGCAGTCGCCGCCCCCGACCCAGCGCTTGAACCACAGGTCTGGCGGTCCAGAACGTTTGGATTCTTTGCGCGGCCGCCCACGCCCGACCAACCTGATTGTGATCTATTGGCCCGGAAGTTCGCCCATTCGCTCAGATTGGTTTTGCCCAGTATGATGCCACCACTGGCGCGAATACCTGAAACGAGCGGTGCGTCGGTTTCGGCGAAATTCTCCAGAAGCGCCAGAGACCCCGCAGTCGTCGGCATATTGTCAGAGGTTTCGATATTGTCCTTGAGCAGGATCGGAACACCCCTGAGAAGCCCTGTATGCTCACCTGCGAGACGCGCCTCGTCTATCGCACGAGCCTGAGCGATCGCATCTGGGTTGGTGATTAAAACGGCGTTGAGGTCGTATTCGCTTTCCAGCGTTTCGATCCGCTCCAGATAGGCTCTGGTCAGCCCTTCAGACGTAATATCACCCTCATCAATGGCAATCACGAGTTCAGGCAGGGTTTTCAGAAGCCAGTCTTCAGACACAGCGGCGACCGTATTTGCCACTGTGGTCTCTTGCACTGTCGGCACCTCCAGCTCTGGCGATGTGGCCTGTTCTTCCCGTGAACAGGCCGTTGTGATCGCCAATAGGCTGGCCACACTCAGTTTTGCACATAATTTCAGAGACATGCTGCTCCCCACAATATGAGGAGTACCAAACGCTCTCAGAAGGGCGCTTGCAAGCGCCCTTACCCATTAGCCCGGCTGATAAGGATTCGCGCCTGAAAAATCGGCACTGCGGGTTGGCCAGAGCTGTGTCCATTGGCCATTTTTGCAGCGAACAACCGACGAGGTCATTGCTTCGCCCTGAATGACCAGGCCATTTGCAACCGATAACAGGTTGGAGACTCCGAGCGGATTATCGAGCCCGACTTTCATGACGCCATTGCGATCATACAGGAAATAGACGGCATCTGCACTTTGGCCGTCGCATGTTTCCGGCAACCACATCTGGCCCGAAATCAGGCCATTGGACGAAGACAGAAAATTGATTTTGCGATATTCGTCGACCAGTACGTCACCCATCCGGCTTCGCGTATTGGCCTTGGCCATTTCAAATGCCTGGTCTTCGGTAATTCCGTGATCAGCGAGTTGGCTGGCCGAAACGGCCGCAAGCGTTTGGGCGCTATCCAGCATCAATACCGCGATCAGGTCACCCGCGAACGGGCGCGCCACGAGCGAAGCGTCGTCACTCGCGTCCACGTCATGAGCATAGCTTTCAGCGCGCAGCTGAACGACCAGACGCGCTTCGAAATTGCTCTCGTCAATGCCTTCTGAAATGACGCTGACATAGTTGCTTGCCAGACTTGCAATGATTTCGTCCGCACGCTCAGGCTCATCGGTATATTCCGCATAAGCGCCGTCGACAAAAGCGTGGTATTCGCAATCGTCCATGGAAGGTCCGACCCGGAAGCTTTCATCCGTCAGGCGAGCAACGCAAAGTTCGGAGGCGCTCTGATCCTGCATGGATGAGATAACGGCATTACGGAATGCGGTTGTGCTCATCACGCCATCTGACTCGCTGAACGCGGTCGGGCACAAAATCAGACTCATACCGGCCGCAATGGCCTTCCATTGGTGGATCACTGGTCCTCCCTTCACCGGCCTGTCATTTCGTGCCGGTCTGTTTTATTCAATTGATGCCTTGTTTTCCGACATCTTTTTTGAAGTTCATCGACGTATTCTTCTGTCGAAATTCTTCAGTTAACAGAGATTAACCAGAAGAACTGACTTTAGGGAAGTCTGAACTTTACATTTTCTTGAGTAGAGCAAGAAACAGGCCACTAATTCAGTGTTTCTTGCGATCAGTCTTTCTTCGTCTCCGGGCCTGTAGGAAGAGACGAAATATCGTCCAGCGAATAAACTTCGACGCGCGGCCGTTTCCCGCGTGGATGAAGGGCCTGCCGACGGCGCGCCCTTTCAGATGCTGTCCGCTTTCCCTGATTCAGCAGGGAGCGACCAAGGCTTGTCGCAAAGGCATTTTGTGGACCGGGTAGGTGTGCCATTTTTAAGATCCTCTTCACCGTTCTTAACGGAGAGACGCATCAACCACCCATATGGTTCAAAATAAAACAATTCACTAACAAAGGGTTAACGGCGGTCGATCAATCTGCTGGGTCTGAAGTCGATACCCTGAAGGGCGCATACAGTTGATCCCGGCGTTGGCGAACCTCGTGACCGAAACCCCAGATACGCTCACCTCGACTTAAACGGTCTGCGACAACGAGAATAGCCGTGAGAGGAAACAGAAAGAAGGTGTCCCAGACGATCCATGCCCAGGCCTTCCATCTGTCCCGCCGCTTTACGTCGTCTTCCGGCTCACCAATCTCCTGAGTGAGCATGCTATCAGCGGATTGCATGCGGTCCAGGACAATCTCTCTGGCCTCATCATATTGCGCCTCAGGGACAAGCACGCGACCAAACTGGGACATGCTCACCATCCAGTAGGTGCTCGACATGTTAAAGTCTGCGACTGAGGCCTCAATGCCATTTGCCTGCAGCATTCCGGACAGGATCACCGCCTCTTCAAGCGAACTACAACGGGCGAGTTCAACGGCTTTGCTCATCTCGCGATGATTGAGGTGAAACGGTTTTCAATCAAGACATTTAGCATGCCTCAAGCCAAATTCTTCCCGCTCCACGCTGTGACGTCTTCGCACAGAAGCCTATTACGTTCTTGAAACATCAGGGTGCCCTTCCTTTTTATATTAGATTATTCTAATTTTAATGAGGAGTTCTCCGATGCGCCGCATGTCTTTAACAGCTGGCCTGGCCCTTTGCGCTGTTTTCGGCACAGCCATGCTGAACAGCCCATCAAGGGCACAACAAGCTGATGCCACTATCGCTTCTGATGGTCGGCAAATCCTTTACCTGACCGAGGAACAGCGCACGCATGTTCGGGGAGAAATGCGGAACTTTCTCGAAGGTGTTCAGGGCCTCACCTATGCAATCGCAGACGAAGATCGCGCCATGATCGCTGAACTGGCGGCAGGCATGGGGCCTCACGGACCGGGCCCAGGAATGGACAATGGTCAGGGCATGCAACGCGGCAATGGCATGGGGCGAGGTCATGGCGACAAACCCATGGAAGGCATGCAGGGCGGGCAAGGCATGGGTAAGATGGGCGGAATGGGCATGATGCGCGATGCGCCCGATGAGTTCTTCGAATACGCCAGACCTTTGCGTCAGAATTTCAAGGCGATCTCAGAAATGGCACCGACAGCTGATATGAAAGATATCCAGCGCGCCCTGTCAGAAAACCTGCTCAACTGCGTGGCCTGCCATGACACCTTCACAGCCCGCGACAAGAACTGATCGAGCCTGATCTGCAAAACAGTCTTTACCGTGCTGCGACCTGCCCTAAACTGCCATCAGGGTATTGCCGCAGGACGGCGCAGAGGGTTTTGCCATGGTGTTCTCACTTCTCGGATCGGTTGTCCGGTCTTCGACCAAGCTTTTCATCAGTTTTGTTGTTGTCATCGCACTGATGGTGCTGGCCTTTGCGTTCGCGCCCGGCCTGATCCGCCAGTCTCAGGATTGGATCGAAGTTCTGAACGATATGGTACGGACCCCGCCAATGCTCGACGATCAAGGACTGATCCTTTATCGGACGCTGGTCAACGAGAACACCATTTTCGGTATCATCATGACCCTTCTGGCACGGTCTTTGGTCGAGATATTCGCCTGGATTTTCGGGCGCCTTATGAAAAGCGATGACTGACGGGGTCTTCCGGCCCCATCAGTCGCTTTTATTCTCAGGGCCAGACTATTCAGCCGTCTGCTCAGCAATCCATGTACGAACACGTTCTTCAAGAAGACCGAGCGGAAGCGCGCCTTTTTCCAGAACAACATCGTGGAATTCGCGGATGTCAAAATCATCACCGAGGGCGGCTTCCGCTTCAGCACGCAGGGCCTTGATGGTGAGCTCACCCATTTTATAGGCCGTCGCCTGCCCGGGCCAACCGATATAGCGTGTCACTTCCGTTTCGATGTTCAGCGGAGAAAGCGCAGAATTCTCAACAAAGCAGGCCTCACCCTCTTCACGGGTCCAGCCATACCAATGAAGCCCTGTATCAGCGACCAGTCGGCACGCGCGCCACATCTCCATGGACAGCTGACCGAAGCGTTCATAAGGCGTTTTATAAATCCCCATCTCCCGGCCGAGATATTCTGAGTAAAGCCCCCAGCCCTCGCCGAAGGCCGTCGCATAATAATTGCGCCGATATTCCGGCACATTCTCCAGCTCCTGCCCAAGCGCGATCTGATGGTGGTGGCCTGGAACGGCTTCATGTGTCGTCAACGCAGGCAGTTCATACAGCGGACGCTGATCCAGCGCATAAGTATTCACCCAGTAAATGCCGGCCTGACCATCTTCCGGATCGCCCTGAACATAGCGTCCGGAGGTATAGCCCGGCGCAATAGAGAGCGGGACCGGCTGAACGCCGTAGGACAATCGCGGAAGCGTGGCGAAGTATTTTGGCATCTCATAGTCGACATCTTTTGAGATGCGGGCGGCAATCCGCATGAGATCGTCTGCTGACTTCGGATAAAACTGAGGATCGGTCCGCAGGAAAGCCAGAAACTCTGCAAAACTGCCTTCAAAACCCACTTCTTCAATGATGGCATCCATTTCAGCACGGATACGCGCCACTTCTTCAAGGCCGATTTCGTGAACATCTTCGGGTGTCAGATCATCGCGGGTTGTGTGCATGGCGAGAACAGCGCTGTAGAGTTCCCTGCCCTGCGGCAAGTCCATCACACCCGGCATGTCGCGCGTATTCGGCGCATAGTCGTTTTCGAGAAAGTCGACTGTTTCGGCAAACCCTTCCACAGCAAATGCGATGGCCGCTTTGGCGTCCTCCTGCAGCTCTGCCTGGCGTTCGGCGGAAATGTTGTCCGGCAACACCTTGAAAATCTGATAGAGATCACTGTCTTCCGGATTTTCGACAATCTGCGCCTTCATCTGCGTGATCACCGTTTCCAGCGGATCTTTATAAGAGACAAAGCCCGTTTCCAGCCCGCGACGCATGTTCGCAACGTTCGCATCGAGATAATCAGGAATGCCTTGCAGGCGCTCGATCGATGCAGCGACATCAGCTTCGTTCTTGAAGCGCAGTCGACTGTAAGCAAACACAATCGACTGACCAAAACCCGAATCACCTGTGAATGGCACGCGGTTTTCATCAAACGCGCCCATGCGGATCTGGTCATTTATGATGGTTTTCAGAATTTCGAGATCGATTTTTCTGTCTTCAGTGAAGGCTGACGTATCGACCTCCCCAAGACGCGCATAAAGATCGGTCAGCGCTTCGAGGGTTTTTGCTTCGCGTTCTGGCGAAATGTCGGCCCATTCAGACGGTAACGTATCATTTGCACGCGCCTGCGCGTAAGGACTTATCTCGAGTTGCAGCGCTTCATAGTCGCGGACGATACTGTCCAAATCTTCAGCAGCATAGCCTTCAGGCGTGGTGCTGCACGCGGCCAAAATGGCCGTCAGACAAGAAAAAAAGAGAATTCGCATATGCTTGGACCACGCTAGACATTGACTATGATGATTTCAATTCTAGAACCTCAACCACAAACGAAGCGGATTTCAAGGGGGCCAACTTGGCTGACAGCGAACTGAACACCTCGCGGCCGTTATCACCGCACATCATGACCTGGAAATGGCATGTTACGATGGCCACGTCCATTTTCCACCGTGCGACAGGCATTGCGAACTATGTCGGCGCCTTCCTTCTCGTAGGCTGGCTCGTCTCCATCACACTTGGCGAAGAAGCTTATGAAAGCTTTGCCGGACTTGTCGGCTCACCACTTAGTCTGCTTGTCCTGTTCGGATTTACGCTTTCCATCGTCTATCACTTCCTGAACGGCATTCGTCACCTGTTCTGGGATGCGGGCACGGGTTATCAGCCAAAAACGGCTGATCTGACCGCATGGGTCAGCATTCTCGGCGCTGTGGTCGTCACTGTCGCCATCTGGGCTTATGTTCTCACGCAAATGGTGGAGCTCTAAATGTCACAGAATTCCATCAAAACCCCGCTCGGTAGCGTTCGCGGACTCGGTTCCGCCAAAGAAGGCGCAGGCCACTTCATCAAGCAACGCGTCACGGCAATTGCCCTGATCGTTCTCGTCCCGCTTGCACTCATATCTCTCATGGGCGCGGTTCAGGGCGGATACGAAGGTGCCGTGGCTTATGTGTCCAATCCGATCTTCGCGGTTGTGCTGCTGCTCTTCACGGGAACGGCCTTCTATCACATGCGCCTGGGTTTGCAGGTCGTGATTGAGGACTATATCGCAAAACATGGAACACGCGCTGTTCTGCTGATGCTGAACACCTTCGTTTCAATCGCTCTGTTCGCGACTGCGGCTTACTGCATTGTCCGCGTCGGACTGAGCAACTGACACATTTGAGATTTCGAGGCTGAACTTATGAACGCTTACACCTGGACAGATCACACCTATGACGTCGTTGTTGTCGGCGCTGGTGGCTCCGGTTTGAGGGCGGCGCTGGGCTCAGCTCAGAACGGCCTGCGCACCGCCTGTATCACCAAGGTTTTCCCAACCCGTTCCCACACGGTTGCTGCGCAAGGCGGTATCGCTGCCTCGCTCGGAAACATGGATAAGGATGACTGGCGCTGGCACATGTATGATACCGTGAAGGGATCAGACTGGCTGGGCGATCAGGACTCTATCGAATATCTGGTCCGCAACGCACCGGCAGCTGTTTACGAGCTGGAACACTGGGGTATGCCTTTCTCACGTACGGAAGACGGCAAGATCTACCAGCGTGCATTCGGCGGCATGACCAAGAATTTCGGTGAAGCCCCAATTCAGCGCACCTGCGCGGCAGCTGACCGGACTGGCCACGCCATGCTCCACACGCTCTATGGCCAGTGCGTGAAGCAGGACACTGAGTTCTTCATCGAGTATTTCTGCCTCGACCTCATCATGGATGACGAAGGCGTCTGCCGCGGTGTCACCGCGCTGAAGCTTGACGACGGCACGCTGCACCGTTTCCGCGCTCAGAAAGTTGTTCTGGCAACAGGCGGATACGGCCGGGCTTACTTCTCCTGTACATCAGCGCACACCTGCACGGGCGACGGCAATGCCATGGTTCTGCGTGCGGGCCTCCCGCTTCAGGACATGGAGTTCGTCCAGTTCCACCCGACCGGCATTTACGGCGCGGGCTGCCTGATTACTGAGGGTGCACGCGGTGAAGGCGGCATTCTGCGGAACTCTGAAGGCGAGCGCTTCATGGAGCGCTATGCGCCGACCGTGAAAGACCTCGCACCACGTGACATGGTTTCACGATCCATGACTATGGAGATCCGTGAAGGCCGCGGCGTCGGCGAGCATGGCGACCATATCTTCCTACACCTTGATCACCTCGATCCGGATACGCTGGCAGAGCGCCTGCCGGGTATTTCAGAGAGTGCGAAAATCTTTGCTGGCGTGGACGTCACCAAAGAGCCAATTCCTGTGATCCCGACGGTCCACTACAATATGGGCGGCATCCCGACCAATTATCATGGTCAGGTTCTCACGCTGAAGAATGGCGATCCGGATTCTATCGTTCAAGGCCTTTATGCCGTCGGTGAAGCTGCGTGTGTCTCCGTACACGGCGCGAACCGCCTCGGCTCCAACTCACTTATCGACCTTGTCGTGTTTGGCCGCGCTGTGGGTATCCACCTCGGCGAGACAACCGACGTGGGCGCATCCCAGCCAGAACTCAAGGCGACTGATGGTGACAACGCGCTCGCACGTCTCGACAAATACCGCAATGCGTCTGGCGGCACGCCAACGGCTGACCTGCGTCTTCAGATGCAACGCTCGATGCAGACCAACTGTGCGGTCTATCGGACTGGCGAGACACTTGCGGAAGGTGTTGAGGCCATCAAGGAAGTCTATTCCGGTCTGCCTGACGTTTCCGTCACCGACCGTGGCCTGGTCTGGAACACAGACCTTGTTGAGACACTCGAGTTCGACAATCTGATCGCTCAGGCTGCGGTGACCGTGAACGGCGCTGTCAACCGTACAGAGAGCCGCGGTGCACACGCCCGCGAGGACTGTTCTGAGCGCGATGACCAGAACTGGATGAAGCATACACTGGCCTGGTGTGACGAAGTCGGTACGGTGAACATCGATTATCGCCCTGTTCACTCCTACACCATGTCAAACGACGTGGCCTATATCGAACCAAAGGCTCGCGTCTACTAAGATCGAAGGGTCGCCTTCTTGTGCAAAAGCCAGCCTTCGGGCTGGCTTTTTTTATGGCTTCCGTTTTCGTCCCCGCGACAAGCTAAATTCCGCAAACGCCCGTATCCCGATTTTCGATTCCGATCTCGGCACCAAATGGCCGGTTTAACCATGAATTTTGTCGATTTCGAAACGGGTAAAAAAATGTTCGTGAGGGTAACCGGTGTCATGTCTGGGCGAGTATTGACTCTGAAGCCAGAGCGCTTCTCCATCCCGCCACCAAAAAAAGAACAGAGGGTAGGGTCGAGACATGGTTAGCGTTTCAGTAGTGGAAACCAGCTCGCAAATAGAAGCTTTTGAAGATGTATGCCCGGAGAGTCAGCGCAACCTGACAGTTCCGGTTCTGTACCAACTGGCAGTGGAACGTGGCGAAGGCGAAGTCGCCAAAAACGGACCACTGGTGGTGAAGACGGGCGAGCATACTGGCCGGTCCGCAAAAGACAAATTCATGGTCCGCGATGCCACCACAGAAGACTCCGTCTGGTGGGACAATAACGCGTCGATCACCTCTGAGCAGTTTGCCGCCCTTCACGAAGACATGCTGTCTTACGCCGCTGACAAATCCCTGTTTGCACAGGACCTCAAAGGTGGAACGGACAAGACGCATTCTGTGAACGTTCGTGTCATCACTGAATTTGCCTGGCATGCGCTTTTCATTCAGCACCTTTTGGTTCGCCCACCAATGGCAGAACGCGCCTTCAACACCGGCGCGACGCCTGACTTCACAATCGTCGACCTGCCAGGCTTTGAAGCTGATCCGGAACGCCATGGCTGCCGCACAAAAACGGTTATTGCCCTCGACTTCACCCGCCGCACGGTTCTGATTGGCGGCACATCTTATGCCGGTGAGATGAAAAAGTCGGTCTTTTCTATCCTCAACTATCTTCTGCCGCCGAAAAACGTCATGCCTATGCACTGCTCGGTCAATGTCGGTACTGAAGAGGATTCAGCCATCTTCTTTGGGCTGTCCGGCACAGGTAAAACCACGCTCTCCGCAGACCAGTCCCGTGAGCTGATCGGTGATGACGAGCATGGCTGGTCCGAAAACGGTCTCTTCAACTTTGAAGGCGGCTGTTACGCTAAGATGATCCGTCTCTCTCCTGAAGCGGAACCTGAAATCTACTCCACCACGCAACGTTTCGGCACCGTGCTCGAGAACGTTGTCATGGACCCGACGACCCGCGAACTCGATTTCGACGACAATACCCTCGCTGAGAACTCCCGCGGCGCATACCCGATCGACTATATTCCGAATGCGTCACTGACAGGCCATACTGTCCACCCGAAGAACATCATCATGCTGACCGCTGATGCATTTGGTGTGATGCCGCCAATTGCGCGCATGACGTCAACAGAAGCCATGTATCAGTTCCTGTCAGGTTATACCGCCAAGGTTGCGGGCACAGAGAAAGGCGTCACCGAACCGGAAGCGACATTCTCAACCTGCTTCGGTGCGCCGTTCATGCCGCGTCACCCGACGGTTTATGGCGACCTGCTTGGTCAGCTCATTGAAGAGCACGGCGTGACCTGCTGGCTCGTGAATACCGGTTGGACTGGCGGTCCTTACGGCGTTGGCAACCGTATGCCGATCAAGGCAACGCGCGCCCTTTTGAATGCTGCTCTTGATGGCTCGCTCAACAATGCGCCAATGCGCAAGGATCCGACATTTGGCTTTGAGGTGCCAACCGAGGTTCCAGGCGTCGACTCTGGCATTCTCGATCCACGCAGCACATGGGCTGATGGAGCAGCTTATGACGCTCAGGCCGCGAAGCTGAAGACCATGTTCGTTGAGAACTTCGAAAAGTTCAAACCACACGTCAAAGATCAGGCTCTCATGACGCTCGCCAACGAGATGTAAGCCTCGACTATTCGCATGTTCAAAAACGCCTGTTCCGAAAGGAGCAGGCGTTTTTCGTTCAACCGTCGCTGAAATCGAAAAATTTCTACTTGCTGCCGTACACGCAATTCGGTTCAGTCAGTTGACGGAAAAAGGGGACAGATATGAGTGACGTGTCAGTCGGATCGGCCATGAGCCATTTCAGGAATACGCGCGGGCCTGGCGCATTCGTCTGGAAATATCTGCTCGCCTACTCAATCTGCATGGCGATCTTCACCACCGTAAACTTCTTCCTGGAGTCCTATTTGATGGGCTCTCTTAGCGGTGATATTACCGAGACGATGGAAGACCCGGATGCGGCGATGGCATATGCAGGTCGCAACGCCCTCTATGTTCTTCTTATCCTGCCGATTTCAGCCATCTTTGTTGCCGTATTCGAGGCCTCAGCTCTCCGCCGGTATACTCGGTTTGAAGGCTTTTCCCTTAAATTTGGAGCAGATGAGCTTCGGTTGATCGTCGTTTATCTTTGCTGGGTGCTGACTGCCTTTCTGACGTTTTTGATCGTTGTGATACCCGTGTCTCTTGCGGCCACCATGATGGCCAGCGCAATGACCGCGGTGTCGGGAAACCTCTTTGTCGGTGCGGTGGTCGGCCTGACATTGTTTGCGCTGTATGTCGGCGGATTCATATTTTATGTCTGGGTGCTGTTGCGGTTCAGCCCGGCCTCCGCAATGACAATCCGTGATCGGAAGATTGTCTTTTTGCCTGCGCGAAAGATCACCAAAGGGCATGTCTGGTCGCTGCTTGGCGCCTATTTTCTGACGTGGCTGATCGGCGTAGCCGTCATGACGGTCGTGTATGCAGCAATCTTTGGCTATCTCGGTTCAGAGCTCGCAAGGTCAGGCAGTGACCTCAATCTGTTCGACCCCGTTGCAATGGAAGGACTGATGTCGAACCCTGTATATATTCGCGTGATGACGATTGCGTCCATCCTGACCGGCCCGATCTACGCGATCTTTCACTTCGCCTTTCTGGGCATTCCGGCCAAGGTTGCCGTCGCCGACAAAAGCTGGGCGGACAACCCTGATCATGCCCGTGTGTTTGACTGATTTCGCATGAAGCCAAAAAAATTCGACAAACACCTCGTCAGATTGGAAAAACTGTCCTAATTCACTGTCGAACAAACCAAACGGTAAACTCGCGGCGCAACGCCGCACAATGCAGACTTCAGGAACGGACACATGGTTCAGCTGACACTTCCGCAGAACTCCAAGGTGCAAACAGGCAAAACCTGGCCAAAGCCGGAAGGCGCGACAAACGTCAAGAAGTTCAAGATTTACCGTTACGACCCGGAAGCTGAAGGCAATCCGCGCTGGGACACATTTTTTGTCGACACTGACAAATGTGGACCGATGGTTCTGGATATCCTCATCCACATCAAAAACACGATTGACCCTACCCTCACCTTCCGTCGCTCTTGCCGCGAAGGCATTTGTGGCTCTTGCGCCATGAATATCGGTGGCCGGAACACCATTGCCTGCACCAAAGGCTGGGACGAGATTGCGGGTTCAACCATCGCCATTGCTCCACTGCCCCACATGCCGGTAGTGAAAGACCTCGTGCCAGACCTCACGAATTTCTACGCTCAGCACGCTTACGTGCAGCCGTTCCTCAAAACCGACACACCAATGCCGGAAAAAGAATGGCGTCAGTCTCCGGAAGACCGGGACGAACTTGACGGACTGTATGAGTGCATTCTGTGCGCATGCTGCTCAACCTCCTGCCCGTCTTACTGGTGGAATGGTGACAAATACCTCGGCCCTGCAGCTTTGCTTCAGGCGTATCGCTGGTTGATCGATAGCCGCGACGAATCCACTGGCGAGCGCCTCGACAGTCTGGAAGATCCATTCAAGCTGTATCGTTGCCACACCATCATGAACTGTGCGCAGGTTTGCCCGAAAGGCCTTAACCCGGCCAAAGCGATCGGCGAAATCAAGAAAATGCTGGTTGAGCGCGTCGTTTGATTTGCGCCACAAACTGAAACAGCAAAAAGCCGGCCTCGCTTGAGACCGGCTTTTTTGATGGTGATTTGTCCCATCAGTTTTCGTTGATGTCGATCGGCGTCCCTGTCGGGTCCAGATCCACAATATCGCCTGGCTCCGGATCACGCGGATCATCATCCACGTCTGCACGGAAAGCCACCTCAAAACCCAGCCCCAGCATACTGGCCGCCTGGCTTGGGCTAACCCCTGTCGGGGTTGGCGTCGCTGTAGGCGTTGGGGTCGGTGTCGGCGTCGGACTTGGCGTCGGTGTCGGGGCCATGGTGGGGGTTGGCGTTGGCGTCGGAAACGGCGATGCGTCATTTCCGTCCCCACTACAGCCCGCTAGTGCCAGACCCATAGCGCTTGCAAGAAGCGCGTTCCTGGATACCGGATAGAGTTTTCTCTTAAAGCTCATGATTACCCTCCTACTGGCCAGATGCGCCCGGAATTGGGTCGTTGAGATACGGGAAGCTCGTCTTCAGCTCGGTGGCGCTGATCGGCGCTCCGTCTGTGAACGGTACTGTACCGACGGGTGCATCCTCTGGCGTACACAGGCCGAGATCCGTGTCGACACCATTGATCGGTACCGGGTGACACAGACGCCCCATGACAACCCGCAATGCGACGTCCACAACATCGTCCCCAGGGCGACGACCATTCGGGAAGCCCGCAAGGTCATCACCGGCAACACCAAACGTGCTCTGCTGAGCTGCAGGAACCGGTGCTATTCCGAGGTTAAGCCGCATCATTTCGGAAGCAACCACATCGACTGGCTGGTTGAGACCATCAACACCTGTCAAAAAGGCGGCGACCAGATCGTTCCGCGGATAGTTCTGAGGTGCCAGGTTCTCGATATCGGTGCCAAGCGAACCATTCACAGCGTCACGGAACAGAATATCAAGCAGCGCAGGCAGCGTCGGATTGGTCACATAAGTCGCAAGCGCCGTATCCTGTGTCGGATGAGCTGCATTGAAAAGATTCTTGTCTGGAAGACCGATGACGACCTCATTGACCAATGGTGCAGACAGACGGGACTTCTGGACATAGGCACCGCCAACCGCCTCTGGCTGCTCATAGGTTGGTGACGGGTCCTGAATAGTCGCCTGAGGCAGGCTTGCCGTTGTCCAGGCACCGATGATTCCATCATCGTCATTCAGGCACTCAATCGGAACCTCAATCGCCAGTGATGTGACGTTTGCCTTGCCGACGAGGTCATCATTGGCGCGATCCTGCGTAATACCACCAGGGAATGTCGTACCATTATCATCGAGTGGAACATCCCCATCGACCGGAACGAAATTCACGAGGTCAAAAATGGCGCCGAGGTTAACGGCAAATGCCTCTGCTCTCTGACCGGCAAAAACGCGTCCTTCGGCAAGACAACCATCCATGCTGAACTCAGAAATGAAAGACGCAGCATATGATGGATAGTCCGGAATGGTTTTGGTGCCCGCATTGTCAAACGGCTTTCCGAAGGTGCCGAGAGACGTGCGAGAACCCGTGCGGCGATCACCGCTGACAAGGTACAGCTCATAGCTTTCAGATTCGCCCAGCGCGTCATCCGGGTGACCTGCAGCACGAAGCGGGATTGGAACGGTTTCACCGGCGATATCCAGTGTTACGCCTGTTCCGTTCGCCAGCGTGTTGTCGAAATCGAACTGGAAGGTCAGGTCTTCAACAGCGTCTGCGTCGAGGTCGATATGGATCTCATAGAGAGCTTCTGGATCCATGGTGAAATAATTTGGACCGCCAACGGGCGCCTGAATAGGCTGATAGTTGGCAATGAAGGTGACATACTCCTCACGACCCGTTTCATAACTGCGAAACATGTAAAAATCGGTACCATCGACTTTTGGTGTTTCGGTTATTCCCGGTGCCTCTCGGTGGCTCGATGCATAAGCGGTCAAACCGAGTGCAAAGGCGGCTCCAGTTAATAGCGCTGTTTTTAGTGACATTTGGGTCTCCTCGTTGACTTCCCGTATTACCCGTACGAAGGCAAACGGAATTTCAGTGCAGTCAGAGGCTATTTTTATTTGAACTGATCTTGGTTTCCCTTGCGTACACTAAGCAGAAGTACGGAGACGAGCAGATGAAATTGAGATCAGTATTTGTGTCAGGCACGCTATTTTCTGCAGCAACAACAAGCTGCTTCGCTCATGACGCCTGGATTGAGCTGCAGTCGCCAGCCAACCCGGCAGCAATGGAAAAGCAGATCGAATTTTTTATTGGTCATGCCGAAGATCGCACACACTATGCCGCGGACGCGGCACGAATATCGACTTTCTTTGCACAGTCTGATGACGGTATCGACAATCTGCTCCCCCTCATGAAGGACTATACCGGCAAGGCTCCGATCGCACTGTCGCACTCACCGGATCAGGCCAGCGTCATCATTCTCAACACCTTCCGCGCCCGAAGCGAATTGGAAGCCGAGGCATTCAACAACTATGTCATCGAAGAAGGCATTTCGCCTATCATGGAGCTGAGAGGCCAGTCTGGTGACCTGAACAAGCCTGGCGTTGAGGTCTACTCACGGTTTCTCAAGGCTCTGGACATTCCAGCTGAGGCCGGATGTGAGCTCGGCATGCTGGCAGAACCGGTGGGACAGGTTCTGGAAATTATCCCCGTGACGCATCCGGGCAAGGCCTGCGAAACTGATCTGGCATTTGAACTGCTCTATTTCGGGGAACCTGTTGAAGGCGCAACTCTGCATCTGAACCGCACCGACGAAACAGTCGAACCGATCAAGGCCGTTACGGATGAGAATGGCCATGCCCGGTTTGAAAAGCCCACCGATGGCATGTGGTATGTCCACGCCGCCTGGGCCATGCCAGTTTCGAGGGACCGGTTTGACGCGGACTTTGCGACATCCTTTGCCAGCGTCAGTTTCAACATGGGAACGGACTGATCAAGCGAGCTTGGTCGCCTGTAAAATCCACCCAATTGGTTCAGCCGGGTTTCCCTGCATCAGGGTCTCGACTTCTGCGGGCTCGAGACCCAGTTCTCTTAACTGAGCTCGTCTGTCTTCGATCTGCTCCCGGCTCAACGCAGCATTCACCATGCCTTGCATGCGCTCACCATGTGCGAGGTTTTCCTTCCGCACGCGTTCCAGCCAATCTACAATATCCGCCAGGACATAAAAGCGCCGCCGCTGAAACATGAGCTGGGTTCCCGACATGGTATGCGCGGCGAGTGTATGTCCGGACGCAGCAAGTTTTGTAATCGCCTCTTTCGGCGCGATGGCTGCTTCAGAGACCTCATTAAGGTGCGCCCGGGCCGCATCAGTCCCGGTTTTATCGACGGCGTCAAATGCGCGAAACACTTCGATTGCGGCCGGAATGAACCCCGTTTCTTCAAGGGCAGCGCAGGATTGACGGTTCTCTTCGCATTCGCGGGCGATGGCGCCCTCAGTCATATGAATAATCGCGACGAGCTTTCCGCCGGGTTTGAGAATACGTACAATATCGGGAAGGCAGTTGCGAACGCCGGCATATTCAAAGCCAAACTGGCTGACCACCAGATCAGCGCTTTGATCAGCCAGCGGCAGATCTTCAGCCGACGACACGATACCTTTCGCACCGGGACAGTGGAGTTTCATCATTTCGATGGCATTCGGCGCGATGTCGACGCCTGTCAGATTCGGATAGCCGAGCCGGGTCGCGTGACGCAGAACAGCGCCTGACCCGCATGCCAGATCGACAATTTCAGTTGTTTTGGGAAGAGCACTGATTATCCCTGCCCAGAACTCTTTCAGCTCTTCATCTGCCTCAAAGCCATGCCGGGCATAAACTTCCGGATCATCGGTCGACGACCGACCACTCCAATAGCGGCTCCATTCTGCACCAGCAGCGTTGTCTTCGCCCATTATCCCCCCGGAAATGCGTAACTATCCTTTCCACCATCCCAGACCGGATACTTGTGCATGACAACCGCAAACCGCTCACTTTCCAGAAAATTATTCAGCCAAAGATGAAGCATTGGCCAGTCCTGTGCATCAAACCACGCCTTGTCCGGAATTCGGAACTGACGAACAAATGGCAAGATCGCCGCGTCGAGAAAACTGAATGCGCCTCCACCCAGATAGCCAGAATCCGCGAGGCGATCGTTGATATCAGCCAAAATCAGTGCGCCAGCAGCCCGATGCTCCTCAGCATCAGCGCCCTCATATCGAGACGCGTATTTATAGCGGTCCAGATGATGCTTAAACGGCCCGTCATTCCGCTCGAGCAGCGCCTTTGCGCTTTCTGCATCCGGCGACCAAGGCGCAAGCCAGCCCTCTGGGTCGCTTTCTTTCAACGCCCAGAAAGCGACATCGAGACTTTCTTCCAGAACCCGGCCATCCGGCAGCACCATGACAGGCACCGTCCCCTTCGGTGAGGCCTCCAGCATGGCCTCAGGCTTATCCCTCAGCAAAATCTCACGATGCGTGCAGGTCAAACCGCTGGACAGGATGGCGAGCCGCGCCCGCATGGCATAGGGGCATCGCCTGAAACTATACAGAATGGGACGGGAGGCTTTGATCATGGGCCTAATATCTGCAGCGTCTTGATGCCGATCAACCCCGATTGCTTTTTCGACCACCGGGCAGGGTCACCAGTCGGGATCAGTTCGTTTTGGGTTTCTCTGCACGCATAACCCATGCAATTGGCGGCTTATCTGTCTCTGGATAGAAAGGCTCCGGCTTTTCCGTTGTCAGCCCCTGAGCCTCCAACGCAGCACAGAACGCTGCCATATCGGCTTCTGACTGAGCGGCAGACAGCATTCCAGTCATGCGCGCTATATGCGCCCGGTTTTCAGTCTCGATTTCAGAAAACCAGTTCAGTACATGGTCGAGCGAATGGCTCCTGCGCTCCTCGAACATGTGAGATGCACCTTTGACGATATGCTGAGCCAGCGGATGCCCCTCATGCCCCAGCGCTACAAGCTGATTACGTGGACCATCCTGACGCTCAATCGCTTCGTTCAAAGCGGCATCTGAACCAGCTCCGCTCTCGCGATCATAGAGCGCGCGGAAAAAGTCCTTCGCCGCAGGTACAAATCCTGTCGCCTCGACCGCTTCGGCTTCGTCACGCAGGACCGTGCAATCACCCGCAATTCCGCCATCCGTCATATGCATCAGCGCAACAAACCTGCCGCCCGGCGCCAGGCAACTGGCAATCTGAGAGACGACGGTCATGGGGTCTGCATATTCGAACCCGAACTGGCTGGTGATGATGTCAAAGGCGCCATCATCAAACGGCATGTCATGGAGTGGGCTGGCGACACCAACAACGTCAGGGCAATTTTCCTTGAGGAGTGCAATCGCTTCAGGCGAAATGTCTATTCCGGTCAGCGCAGTCAGGCCAGAGGATTGCGCGCATTTCAGGACATCACCTGAACCACAAGCCAGATCGAGCACACGTGCGCCTTCAGGCAGGGGGCTGAAGAGCTCGCTCCAGAACTGGTCCAGCACATCATCATATGCCTCGCCGAGCAGCTTGTGACGTCTGTCGTCTTTGATATTTGTCCGGCCGTGCCAGTAGTTCTGCCACTCATTCTGCGCAGACATCAGCCCTCACCGTTATCCGGAGCTTCTGCGTTTGCGCGTTGTTTGCGACGCAGGTCCGGCTGAGCATCTGGTCCCATCGGGGTTTCCCCACGTTCCCTGGCGAGCCTGATCTGAAGCTGACGCTGGCGGAAACGCTCACGGTCGTTCTCCGTATACTCATCAATGCAGTAATCACACGACACGCCGGGTACATAGTTCGCGCTTTTCTGGCCTTCCGGGCTCACGCCGCGGCCACAGGCATGGCAGCTGATATACTCGCCAAGCTCAAGGCCGTGCTTGATGCCAACGCGCTCATCAAAGACAAAACATTCGCCTTTCCAGAGCGAGTTCTCTTCCGGCACTTCTTCCAGATAGCGCAGAATGCCGCCCTTCAGGTGGTAGACATTCTCGTGCCCAAGTTCCTTCACATAGGCTGTCGCTTTTTCGCACCGAATGCCGCCCGTGCAGAACATGGCGATCTTCTTGGCGTTCCGTTCACCGGGACGGCCAATATGCTCATCCACCCAGGCCGGAAATTCGCGGAAAGTTTTCGTGTTCGGATCAATCGCACCTTCGAACGTGCCCATCGCGTACTCGAAATCATTTCGCGTATCGACGATCAGCGTTTCCGGGTCCTTCAGAAGCTCATTCCACTCTTTCGGATCCAGATAGGTTCCGACGGTTTTGTTCGGGTCGATGCCTGGCACGCCCATGCGTACAATTTCTTCTTTCAGCCGGACTTTCATACGCTTGAATGGCTGCTCAACCGCATGAGAGTATTTCACTTCCAGTGCGCCAACAGAGGGAATGGCTTCCAGATAGGCAATCATCTCCGACATACCATCAGCGGTCGGACAGGCAATCGTGCCATTAATGCCTTCATTTGCGATCAGGAGAGATCCGCACACTTCGCGCTCAAGCGCATAAGCACGGATCGGCTCCTGCCAGGCTTCGAAGTCCGGGAAGGCGGTGAATTTATAGAGTGCAGCAACTGAGTATTGGGCCATATCGCGCAGATACAGCAGACTACCCCTCTCTATCAAGGCGACAGATTGTAACCAAAGCACGCAAACTGCGAAAAAGGCGTTCATACTTTGAAGCTGACGCTCCATTGGAAGCACGACGTCCTGAAACAACCCGCAGGACTGCAGATCAAGTCTGCTCAAAAACAGGCAAATTTCACCAGTTTTCGATAGGCAAAGCCAAAATTTGGGAGTATCGCACTCTCCATGTCAGCCAAACCAAATATCTTGGCCAGCCATTCCATCTCAACGCCTGAATTTGTAGCCATGACTGCGTGTCTGATGGCGCTCAACGCACTGGCGATTGATGTTATGCTTCCCGCACTCTCCCGCATCGCGGTGGCTCTCGAGGCACAGCATGAGAATGACGCACAGAATATTGTGCTCGTTTATATGGTTGGCTTTGGCCTTTCACAGCTCTTCTGGGGCCCTATCACCGACCGCTTCGGTCGCCGCCCGGTCTTGCGACTGGTGCTTGTCGGCTATGTCGTAACAGCCATTGGCTGCACGCTGTCAGACAGCTTCAACACGCTTCTGATCTGGCGATTCCTGCTTGGTATTTTTGCCGGAGGCACGCGCGTGATCGCGGTCAGTGTGGTGCGTGACCTGTTCGTCGGCCGCGGTATGGCGCGGATCATGTCACTTGTCATGACCGTCTTCATGGTTGTCCCAATCCTCGCCCCTATGGTCGGTGCGCAAATCATGAATATCATTGATGTCTGGCAGAGCACGTTTGGCGTGCTGGCCATTGGTGGCGCGGCAATGCTTGTCTGGTCATGGTTCCGCCTTCCCGAGACTCGCCCACCAGAGAAGCGGACCGCCATCAGTTTGTCTGCTGTCGGGAGCGCTTATGCACGCGTCTTCATGACACGTGATGCTCTCGGCTACATGATTGGCAGCGGCGTCATCTTCGGATCTCTCATGGCGTATATTTCATCGTCAGAACAAATCTATACCGACGTATTCGGCCTGACCGCGGAACAGTTCACAATCTGCTTTGCGGTCATCGCAGGTGCCATGTCGATCTCGACCTTCATGAATTCGACGCTCGTCGAGAAGCTCGGCCAGCGCCTGATTTCTCACACGGCGCTGATCGGATTTACGCTGTTCGCGCTCATACTGGTCGTGACAAACATTATCATGGGCCCGAACCTCTATGTGTTCATGGCAATGTTTTCGCTCGTCTTCATGAATTTCGGTTTCATGGGCCCGAACTTCAATTCGATGGCCATGGAACCCCTGGGCGACGTTGCCGGGTATGCCTCAGGCGTGCTCGGTTTTGCATCGACGACACTTGCGGCACTTATCGGCGGCGCGATTGCACACCAATATAATGGGTCAATAACGCCCGTTCTCTGGGGATTTGTCGTGCTGGGAATGGTGACAATCGTCATCGTGTTCTGGACGGAACACTTCAGCCTGTTTGGCGCAAAAGAAGCCGAGGCGTCAGACGGTCTCTGAAGCGCTCCTCTCAACCAGTTTCACGGTGTCGAGCATGATCTGATTCAGCTTGAAATCCTTTGGCGTGTAGACGCGTGCGACACCAACCTGTTTGAGCACCAGTTCATCTTCGGGCGGAACGATCCCACCCACCACCAGCGGCACGTGCCCAATACCCGCTTCGCGCATTTTCGCCGCGACATCGCGCACCAGTTCAACATGACTTCCAGAGAGAATAGACAAGCCGACGACATGCGCTTTTGCATCGACGGCCTGTTTTACAATCTCTTCAGGTGTGAAGCGGATGCCGTCATAGCGAACATCCATACCCACAGCCTTGGCTTTGGTTGCGATCTGTTCGGCACCATTTGAGTGCCCATCAAGGCCCGGCTTGCCGACAACATAGGTCAGTGTTCGGCCAAGCATTTCGGACACGCGCTTCACTTCAGCCTGAACTTCCGCTTCAGCCGCATCGGGATCAGATGACATGACAATCGACACACCCGTTGGGCCGCGATACTGGCCAAACACATCGCGCAGCACGTCGCCCCATTCGCCGGTTGTGACGCCCGCTTTGGCCGCAGCGATGCTCGGCTCCATCATGTTTCGGCCTTCTACGGCTGCTGATCGGAGTTCTTCGAGCGCTCGCGTAATCGCTCCCGCCTCTCTTCCTGCCTTCCACGCCTTGAGTCTTGCCGTTGTTTCCGCCTCGAGGAGCGGGTCCACTGTCTGAATAGTCTTGTCCCCAGACGAAAGAGGACTCGGCTCAGTCTGAGTATATTCATTAACACCCACCACCATGTGCTCGCCGGTTTCAATGCCAGACACACGTTTGCGCTGACTTTCGACGAGTTGCTCCTTCATATACTGAACCGCATCAACCGCCCCACCCATATCGTCGATCTTAGCCAGCTCAGTTCGGGCTTTATCTTTTAGCTCATTGGTCTTGCCGTCAATGACATGACTCCCGTCGAACAGGTCTTCGAACTCGAGAAGATCGGTTTCATAAGCGAGAATCTGTTGCATACGGAGCGACCATTGCTGGTCCCAAGGACGCGGCAGACCCATGGCTTCATTCCATGCCGGAAGCTGCAACGCCCGACACCGTGCACGCTTGGACAAGGTCACTGCCAGCGCTTCGATCAGAATGCGGTAAACATTGTTTTCAGGTTGTTGTTCGGTCAGGCCGAGCGAGTTCACCTGTACCCCATAGCGGAAACGCAAGGCTTTCTCATCGGTCACGCCATAACGTGTGCGACCAATTTCTTCCCACATATCGGTAAAGGCTCGCATCTTACAAAGCTCTGTGACGAACTTCACGCCTGCGTTCACGAAGAAAGAAATGCGCCCAAAAACGATCTCGAAATCTTCATCTGGCACCTGGCCACTGTCTTTGGTGGCATCAAGAACGGCACAGGCAGTGGCCAAGGCATAGGCGAGTTCCTGTTCCGGTGTCGCGCCAGCTTCCTGCAGGTGGTAAGAACACACATTCAGCGGGTTCCATTTTGGTGTTTCTGTATAGCACCAGCTGACCATGTCAGCGATCAGACGCATGCTGGGCTTTGGCGGAAACACATATGTTCCGCGTGACAGATATTCCTTGATGATGTCGTTCTGCGTCGTACCACGAAGAGCCTTGCGGTCAGCGCCCTGCTCGTCGGCCAATGCCACATATAGCGCGAGCATCCAGGCGGCTGGCGCATTGATCGTCATCGAAGTGTTCATTTCCGCGACCGGGATCTGATCAAACAGGGTCCGCATGTCGCCCAGATGGCCGATCGGAACACCTACTTTACCGACTTCGCCCCGCGACAGAACATGATCGGCATCATAAGCCGTCTGTGTCGGCAGGTCGAAGGCGATGGACAAGCCTGTCTGACCCTTGGCGAGGTTTTTCCGATAAAGCGCGTTTGATTCGGCAGCCGTTGAATGGCCCGCATAGGTGCGGAAAATCCAGGGCCTGTCGGCTTTGTGCTGGTAAGGCGTCTCAGTCATTTTGTTTTCTCCCGGCGGCGAGATAACCGCAGAAAAATGTGCAATGCAACATTTTCGAGGGTGTGACACGGTTGCTCACCCTCTCGAAAGCGCCGAATTTTCACCAAATGCGGGAAAAACAGGTCATTATGCGACGTTAGAATTATTGCACCGCAACACAAACCTGTTGACTCTCCGGTTTCAATCGTCAGGTTACGGAGATCAAATCGCTGTGAGACGGACAACCCGCCACAGCTTCAGTGTCTCAATGCTGGGGAGAAACTTATGTCGGCTACACAAGCCCGCGAACAAAAAGATTTGTACGACGTTGGTGAGATTCCACCGGAATTCCACGTCCCAAAATTCATGCATGCCTGGTCGATTCGTCGTGAACGCCATGGCCGCCCGAATCAGGCAATGCAGCTGGAGCAGGTGCCTGTTCCTGAAATTGATTCGGACGAAGTGCTCGTCCTCGTCATGGCTGCAGGCGTCAATTATAACGGCGTCTGGGCTGGTCTGGGCGAACCGATTTCACCTTTTGATGTCCACAAAGCAGACTTCCACGTCGCAGGTTCTGATGCCTCTGGTATCGTCTGGGCTGTTGGTCGCAAAGTGACCCGCGTCAAACCAGGCGACGAAGTGGTTATCCACTGTAACCAGGATGATGGCGACGACGAAGAATGTAATGGCGGCGACCCGATGTTCTCGCCGAGCCAGCGCATCTGGGGTTATGAAACGCCGGATGGGTCTTTCGCGCAATTCTGTCGCGTTCAGGCGCGTCAGTGCATGCCGCGCCCGAAGCATCTGACATGGGAAGAAAGCGCCTGTTACACGCTGACGCTCGCGACCGCTTACCGTATGCTGTTTGGCCACCGTCCGCATATTCTGCGTCCGGGTGAAAACGTTCTCGTCTGGGGGGCATCTGGCGGTCTGGGCTCATTCGCGACACAGCTTTGCGCCGTGACGGGTGCGCATGCGATTGGTGTGGTCTCAGATGACTCCAAGCGCGACTTCGTGATGAGCATGGGCGCCAAAGCCACGCTGAACCGGAAGGACTTCAACTGTTGGGGCCAGCTGCCGACAGTGAACGGCCCTGAGTTCAATGACTACATGAAAGAGTGCCGGAAGTTCGGTAAGGCAATCTGGGAAATCACCGGCAAGAAAGACGTCGACATGGTGTTCGAGCACCCTGGCGAGTCAACAATGCCTGTGTCTGTCTTCGTTGTGAAACGTGGCGGCATGGTGGTGATTTGTGCGGGGACGACCGGCTTTAATCTGACCATGGATGCACGCTTCCTCTGGATGCGTCAGAAGCGGGTTCAGGGCTCTCACTTTGCGAACCTGAAACAGGCATCTCAGGCAAACCAGCTGGTCATCGACCGCCGGATCGACCCGTGCATGTCTGAGGTCTTCCCTTGGTCTGACATTCCGGAAGCCCACGAGAAAATGCTCGATAACCGCCACCTGCCAGGCAATATGGCTGTCCTCGTGACATCGCCGAAGCCAGGCTTGCGCACGGTCGAAGACGTGCTGGAAGTTGGCCCGCTTAAAACAAACTAAGCGCTTCAGTACCATGAACAGAAAAGCCGGGCATCTTGCCCGGCTTTTTTTGTGTTCCATCGAGGGACCGATGACACCCTTGTCAGACGTTCACAAGTCTGGGTGCGTCCGCCTTGAGGCCTAGCCGGGTGATAACACGGCTGGCCAGACGATTAGCCTCCGTTCGCGCGGCCAGAAGACTGCGCTGTACTGGCTCACCAGCAATATCATCCATGGGCGTGATGCCCGTTTCCATCATGTTGCGATAACCCACACGATCGACCAGACCATCAATCAGGCGAATATTGGCTTCTTCGGTGAATGTGCGCAGACGATCTCGCACACTGTCGCCAACGCGCGTACGCAAATGCGACCGGCGGTTCAGACACAGGAACCATTCAAAATCGGTTTTGTTGGATTTTTCAGCATGACGACGCACGAGATCGATCAGTTGCGCATAAGGGCGGACAGCCTGCATGCTCGGGCCATTGGTTGGCATAATCTGGTAAAGGTCGATCGGGCTCTCGGTCACTGTCGTGATGACCAGATCAGCCATAAGGTGCGCCGCAATGACTTCTGGTTTCCAGACCGATGTGGTGTCGATGACAAGAACGTCTACACCATCCTGGGCTGCTTCGCTCTTGGCCTGGCGAAAACTGATCTGCCAGTCCTGAACATCCGGCTGACCACCAGACATCATCAGATCATCGATTTCCGGGCAATCAAGATCGGCGAACTCCCGGCAAGCCTGAAAGCGCGCCAGCGGCTTGGTGGATGTTTCAAGTTCAATGAGCCGGGTTTTAAGGCCGCGAAGCGCCAGAGCCGTTCCGAGAACAGCCCCCAGCGTTGTCTTGCCTGTGCCACCCTTAAAACTTCCGATCGTGACGGTTTTCATAACGGCCCCTTTCCAGCAGCGTCAGTTCCACGCGTTGCACCTTCAAGGTCCCCAGCAACTCGCATACCAACACACTTCACCTACCAGGCTAGTCAGTTAACTACAAAATCGCCAGAAGTCGGGCCATTGTTCAAGATAAAACCGGAAAGTTTCCTCAAAATTTGCCGGATTAGCGGTCAATTCTTGTGAGCTGGCCAATTTTGGCACACGTCAGAAAAGAAGGTTCAGAAGTTAATTCCCGTCATGGGCGTGTACGAAAAAGCCCCGACAGACAGACTGCCGGGGCTATAATCTCAGATATTTCAGACCGCCAGACTAGAAGCCCAGCAGATCCGCATAGCGTTCGCGGTGATACCCTTCACCACCATAAAGTGCTTCCTGAACGCGGGCACGTTTGATGTAGAAACCAGAGTCGTGCTCGTCTGTCATGCCGATACCGCCATGCATCTGGATGGTCTCGTTAGACACCAGGTGCACCAGTTTGGAGGCGCGCGCCTTGGCGAGTGAAGCGAGTTCAGAAATATCATCGCTACCCTGATCGAGCGCATTGAGCGCCGCAGCAATGCATGAGCGTGTCTGTTCCATTTCCGAGAACATGATGGCCGCGCGGTGCTGCAATGACTGGAACGAGCCAATCAGCTGACCGAACTGCTTACGAGTCTGCAGGTATTCATGCGTCATCTCAAATGCAGCTTCAGACGACCCAAGCATTTCGGCCGCAAGTCCAATGCATGCACGATCAAGAACAGGCTCCAGAATTGCCCAGCCGCCATCAACAGGGCCAAGCACATCTGCATTCGGAACGACAACGCCATCGAGCGTGAGGTTCGCTGCGCCGTGATAATCGAGCGTGTTGAGCTCGGTCACTGTCAGACCGTCAGTTTCGCGCGGGATCATAAACAGTGTGAGGCCGTTCGTATCGCCCGGTTCTCCTGATGTCCGCGCCACCAGAATGAACAGGTCAGCGAAATGACCATTTGCAACAAAGGTCTTCTTGCCTTCGAGCGTGAAGGCACCGCCCGTGGCCACTGCTTTGAGTGACGTGTTGGCAGGCGTATGGTGAGCCGTCTCATCAACAGCCAGTGCCGTTGTGATCTTTCCCTCAGCGATCTTCGGCAACAGCGTCGCCTTCTGTTCGTCTGACCCGCCAAGCACAATGGCAGACACACCGATCAGCGCCGTCTGAAGCAGAGGCGTTGGCGCGAGGGTCCGGCCCTGGGCTTCAAGCACCTGACCGAGGCCGACATAGCCGAATTCCGATCCGCCGAATTCCTCGGGAATGAGAACACCAGCCCAGCCCATTTCAGCCATGCTGTTCCAGCTTTCCGGGTCCTTGCCGTTCGCGCCGGCATTCCGCTTCTCGCGGAAGTATTTGAGAGAGAGCTGCTCTGCGGTGAAATCGCGAGCGGCTTCCTTGAGCATGTTCTGCTCTTCAGTAAGTACAAAAGTCATTTGAATGTTTCCTCGTAGGATTTGACTTCATTCGGCGTGCCGTATTTCTCGACCCAGATTTCTCTGAAGGGCTTCGCAACCTTGAACCCCAGAAAGAAAAACAGGGGCCATATGCCTGCGATGATCAGAATAATCAGACCGAGAGCGGGGTTGAGTATCGTGGCCCCCTGCCTCGCGGCGATTGGAGAGATGATCAACCCGACACTTACAAGCGCTCCGATGCAGATGCTGGCCCAAAATACCCGCAGGTCATGACGGAACACCCCACAAATAACGCCAGAAATCAGCGGAATTCCGAAAAGTGCGATTGGGCCTACAATCTGAAGCAAATCAATGATTACCCTTTATGATCCTTAAGGCCGAGCACGCGCTTGGCGACGACGTTGAGATTGATCTCGGACGTTCCGCCCTCAATCGAGTTTGCCTTAGCCCGCAGCATGGCTTTTGGTGCCATCAGCTCGTGCTCGGAATAGCCTTCGCCTTCCCAACCGAGTCCCTGCGCGCCCATGGCCTCAACCGTGAATTCGGTCTTCGCCTGATTGAGCTTCGCCGCCGCGTATTTGATGATGCTGGCCGTGTGGCCGACTTCTTCACCGGCCTTCGCCTGCTCAGCCGAGCGCGCGATCGTCAGTTTAAAGGCTTTATCTGCCATCATCACATCCGCAAGACGCGAGCGCATGTCTGCATCAGCAAGTTTGCCGTCTGCCGTTGTGCCGACATAGTGCTTGGCGATTTCTGGCAGTTCAGGCGAGCCCGAACGCGCGCTGCCAAAGCCTGTCGCAGAAATGTTTGACCGCTCATACTGCAAAAGACGCTTGGCAATTTCCCAACCGCCATTGAGGCGACCGACCAGCTGGTCTTTCGGCACTTTCACGTCATTGAAGAAGGTCTCGCAGAATGGAGACGACCCAGAGATGAGTTTGATCGGGCGGGCTTCAACGCCTTCGCTTTCCATGTCGAACAAGACAAAGGAAATGCCTTCATGCTTGACCGAGGTGTCGGTCCGCACAAGACAGAAAATCCAGTCGGCTTCGTCAGCATAAGACGTCCAGACTTTCTGGCCATTGATCAGCCAGTGGTCGCCCTTGTCTTCACATTTCGTCTGCAGACCAGCAAGGTCAGATCCTGCGCCCGGTTCAGAATACCCCTGACACCAGCGGATCTTGCCGTTCACGATATCCGGAATGAATTTCAGCTTCTGTTCGTGAGTTGCGTATTCCAGAAGAACCGGGCCGAGCATCCAGAGGCCGAATGAGTTCAGCGCGTGACGCGCCTCAATGCGCTTCAGCTCTTGTTGGAGGATGAGGTTTTCGTCTTTCGAAAGGCCACCACCGCCATACTCTTTTGGCCAGGTCGGCGCGGTCCAGCCTTTGGACGCCATGCGCTCGAGCCAGAGTTTGCTTTCCGGGTTTTTGAACTTTTCCCGACGTCCACCCCAGACAACTTCGTCTTCGGTCTGTGGTGTGCGCATGCTTGGCGGGCAATTTTCTTCCAGCCAGGCGCGCGTTTCCGCCCGGAAAGCGTCCAGTGCCGGATCCATTCCGTCTGCCATCATCTTTCTCCCTTGCGACAGGCCGACGAGCGGCCTTTTTAACAGCTTGCGATAGTAAACTATCGTCAATTTCAAAGACTACTCATCTGTTCTGAGCAAATCTAGCCTTACCTAAGGGAGACTATGGCAAAAAATCTGGCGGAATTCCAATTTCGAATTGGCAATCCTCAACCAAAGCGACCGCCAAGCAGGCCTTTTCCCGGACCTGTTTCATATCCGAATATATTGACGATGTGCACCAACATCAGGAAGGCAACAAATCCGGAAAGGATCATGAGGAACCTCCAGGGCAGTCTTTTCGGTTTCATGTCATCGCGCGGCAGACCCGATCGCCATGAACAGAATGCGGCGAAACCGGCGGCCATAACGAGACCCGCGAGAGTGAGAAGCAAATGAAGTGACATGACTGACCGGAGAGACTTTCCCGCTTATTGCCGGTTCAGATAGCGCCTTGATCATAAGGTTCAACCATCTGTCAGATGGAATTCGATTGATGTGCAGGGAACTTCAGCACCGCCAGAGTTTTAATCAGGTATCACAACTGGCCCGTTGACTGACCCGGAACAATTGACCCAATCCACACGAGCGGCGCCTAATCGAATAAACCGAAGGAAGGATGTTCATGTCAGCGACACAGGCGACTGATGCAACCGAACCCCTGGCTGGCCTGATCGGCGACGTCACAATGCAGAACCTGATCGCGATTGGCGGCCTGATTGGCGCAGTCATAATTGCGCTGGTGGTCCATCACTTTGTCTATGGTGTTGCGCTCAAATCATCCGGCAAAAAGCGTGACGGACTGATATTCCGCATCCTTCGAAAAACGCGAACCGTGACCCGACTTGCGCTTATTGTACTGGCGGTCGAAATCACCTTGCCCTTCATCAGTATGCCGGAAAGGTGGACCGAGCTTGTCGGGCAAGTCATCACCCTTCTTCTGATCGGCCTGTGCGGACTTCTCGCCAATCAGCTGGTGAACGTTCTGACCGACGCGCGCATGTCGCGTTATGATATCAATGCCGAAGACAATCTCGAGGCCCGCCGCGTTGCGACGCGGATGAAAGTTCTTCGCCAGATGTCGACCATGTTGATTCTTCTGGTGACTGTCGGCGCCATGCTGATGACCTTCCCAAGTGTCCGTGCCATCGGCCTCTCTCTGTTTGCCTCCGCAGGTGTGGCCGGGATTGTGATCGGCTTTGCGGCGCAGCCCGTGCTGTCCAACCTGCTCGCCGGTATTCAGATTGCGCTTACCCAGCCGATCCGGATCGGTGATGCCGTCATCATGGAGAACGAGTGGGGCTGGATCGAAGAAATCACCGCCACTTATGTCGTCGTCAAAATATGGGATTGGCGACGACTGGTCATTCCCCTCACACAGGTCATTCAAAAACCGTTTCAGAACTGGACCCGCGAAACTGCGAGCATTATCGGCAGCGTCGTCTGGTATCTCGATTATACCGCGCCGGTGAATGAAATGCGGGTGAAGCTGAAGGAGTTTCTGGACGAATCCGAATTGTGGGACGGCGATGTTCAGGTGCTTCAGGTCATCGACACCACCGAAGAAACCATGCAATTGCGTGCCCTGATGAGCGCCAAGAACTCGCCTGTCGCCTGGGATTTGCGCTGCGAAATTCGTGAGAAAATGATCCGGTGGTTACAGGAAAATCATGCATCCGCTCTGCCGCGACGCCGTGGTCAGCTGCAGATTGATCAGTCTGAAATCGAAATCACGTCAGGCGAAGACCCAACAGGCAGCGAAGCTGGCATGTCAGATCAGATCAAACATCCTGAGCCTGACGATCCGGTGGATACCAGCCATCATGATGACCCGTCCGCTCCTACCCGGTGAGCCTTGCTCGTCGATGTGAACGCGCGGGAAGCTTCCTCGAAGACCATGGCGTGAAGACGGGCAAGGTGCTGAACGTCCTGGCTGTATCCGCCACCCATGACGCAGACCAGCGGCAGGCCCCGCTCCCGGATGCGGCGGATAACTAACGCGTCCCGTTTGCGAATGCCCTGATCCGTCAGGCTCAGCTTCCCCAGCCGGTCATCGGCGTGTGGATCTACGCCCGCGTTATAAAAGACGATATCAGGTTGGAACGACCCGAGTGACGCGGCCAGTCCTCGGTCCAGTTCAGCCAGATAGGCGCCATCGTTCAGACCAGCATCAAGACCAATATCCAGACTTGATGGCACTTTCCGGACCGGCCAGTTTGTCTCGCAATGAAGGGAGAAGGTGAATACACTGTCGTCGTGTTGGAAGATGTCCGCCGTGCCATCGCCCTGATGCACATCGCAATCAACCACCAGCGCCCGGCTGATCTGCCTGGTGGCCTGCAACGCCCGAATGGCTACACCGACGTCATTAAAGACGCAAAACCCTGCCCCATGAGTGTATCGGGCGTGATGGCTGCCGCCCGCCGCATTGCAGGCGATTCCCTCGGCCAGAGCCGCCTTCCCGGACAGATAGGTACCCATACATGAGAGGCGCGAGCGCATGGCAACGGCATGGGTCATTTCAAAGCCGATCGTTCTGGCTGTCCGATAGTCGACCGTCTGATCAAAGACAGCGCGGACATAATCCGGATCATGCGCCAGTGCGATCATGTCGAAGTCCGCTGGCTTCGGCCGACGAAACGGTCTCCGCGCGGATACGAGACCGATTTCTTTCAGCACACGACCGGTCTCGCGATATTTCCGCATGGGAAAACGATGCCCGTCCGGCACGGTCTGGGCGTCATACTCATCATGATAGAAAATCGGCAGCATCTGGATGAACATAGCCCTTCCAGAGACTTTAACCAGCCTCTCTGGAGAGCCTTTCTTTCCGCAGTTTCAGAGGCTTTGCCAATATTACTAAATAATTAGTTGTTAGAATTCGCCGGTCGTGAGAGGGTCAATCAACTAAGGAAATAGTAGATGGCTCGAAAACAATCTCACCAGCTGACAGAAGCCGAGCGGCGCATCATGGATGTGCTCTGGGACTCGGGTGAAGCCAGCGTCCAGGACGTGACCGATGCGCTGACACAGGATCACCAGCTTGCTTATACCACGGTGCTGACAACAATCCGGATCATGGCTGAAAAGGGATATGTCGGCTTCCGCAAGGAAGGCCGCGCGCATATCTACCATCCGCTTCTTTCCCAGGATGCAGCGCGCAAGACAGCGCTTGGTGATGTGATGAAGGCTTTCTTTCAGGGGTCTTCGCAACGGCTCGCACAGCATCTCGTCGAGAATGAAAATCTCACACTTGAAGACATTGAACGCCTGCGCGCGGAGGTCATCCGCCGCTCTGAATCGGGGGAATAAGAGATGGACTTGAATGGTTTTCTACTGATTGCGGCAGTTGTCGCGCTCGAAGTCAGCCTGATCGCACTCGTAGTGATCGCGTTGAACCGGTTTCTGCCAGACCGCCTCGTCGCAGCGCGCCACAATCTCGCACTCGCTGCCTTTCTACTCATTCCGGTACTCTTCATTTTTGCGAGCCAGCCCGGAAAACCCAAACCGCAACAGCCGGAACCTGTTCTTCTGAACCGCGTCACCACAGCCCAGCCGCAAGGATTTGGCGGTGAACCGATACAGATTGCACCTGTGAACGAGCGAGCGGTTTCGAGCCAATCCTTCGAAACGGCGACCATCGCGCCAATCTCATTCACGAACATCGCCTTGACCATCTGGGCGATTGGTACAGGCCTCATGCTGCTGCGTCTTGCCGGTGATCTGGTACAGCTTCAGTCGCTTCGATCTCGAAGCGTTGTCGCCCACCTGCCCGCCTCGCTTCGGCTTTCCCGACGCATCACAGCGCGACGCTCAGCCGATATCGACGCCCCTATGGTTGTCGGCTTTTTCCGCCCGGTCATTCTTCTGCCTATGGATTTCGATGTGCATTTCAGGGCGCATGGCGTTCTGGAGCATGAGATCGCCCACATCCGGCGCGGCGACGCCTGGGCAGAGCTCGGCCTTCGCCTGGTTCTGGCAGCGTTCTGGTGGATCGCGCCGCTTTACCTGCTTCACAAAATCATCCGCCAGACCCGCGAAACGCTTTGTGATGCGCGGGCGGCGACAGTCACTGGTGCGCCTGCAGAACTCGCACACGCTCTCCTGGATGCAGCTGCTCGCGTGACCAGAGTCCCGGCCATGGCACTCTCAGCCAGCCCGACACGCCCCAACCTGTCAACCCGCATCGAATACCTGACCTCCAACAACACACCCTCAGGAAGGACCCCTCTTATGCGCCTGCATGTTATTCTGCCAACAATGGCCATCTTTGGCCTCATCGTGACGCCTCAGCTCGGTGAAGCGCGTGAGATCGACGAAAAAAAGCTGATCTTCTCCCAACTGGAAGATGATGATCAGCTCGCCGTCGGAGACTCATCTGAACGCGTCTATGTCTATAGCGGCGACAAAGATCTGGACCTTGAAGAACTCGAAGCCAGACTTTCCGAAATTGATTTTGCTGAACTGGAAGCCCGTCTCAACGAAATGGAAATCGAGATCGAAGCCAAAATGGCGGATATCGATTTCTCTGAATTCGAAGCCAGAATGGACGCGCTCGATTTCTCCGAGTTTGAAGCGAAGATGGAGGCGATGGAAGCCGAAATCGAAGCCCGCGTCGCCGAGATGGATTTTTCTGCCATGGAAGCTGAGATCGAAGCAAAGATTGAAGCCATGGATTTCGAAGCACTCGAGGCGCAAATTGAAGCCAAATTGTCAGAAATCGACTTCGCTCAGCTCGAAAAACTCGCCGAACTTGAAGAGCTGTCTCAGCTGAAGGCTCTTTCGCGTCTGGAAGACCTGTCGCGCCTCGAAAATCTGAAGAATCTAAAGGTTGTGAGAGTTCCGCCTGCACCACCCGCTCCTGCAGCAATGCCTGAACTGTCTCGCGAACAAGCGCTCGAAAAAATGGAACAGGAGTTCTATGAACGGAACCCCGACTATCGTCGCGACGAATAGGCCCGTTCAGCTCAGTGCCGGATCTTCTTTCTGGAAAGCGTTTCGGCACTGACCCCATGTTCGGTCTTATCCCAGTAATAAGGGTCCCGAAACAGTTCGAAGATGGCTTTGGCAGCCGCAAAGCTCTGAAGAGGCCAGTAAAGCGGGGCCGAAATCATCGCCAAAGCAGAGCTAAATGACCTCACCCGTCCCGTTAGAACACATGACAGAATATGCACGGACAGACCCGCACCGCACAGACCCAGGGCCAGAGCGGGAACAGCGAGCCCCGGAATCAAAGCCGTCAGCAGCAATACTATCAGCCCCGGCCCGTGCAAAAGCGATGAGACCACTGAGCCGCCCAGATAAAGCACCGCCCAGACAAAGTTACTCCGCCCCATCTCATTCATTGAGCGTGCAGGATGACGCAGAAAAACACCGAGCGTCTGCATGAACCCCTTTATCCAGCGCGATCTCTGCTTCACCCAGGGCCACCATTTGACGGGCGCTTCTTCATAGGTCGGCGGCGTGATGCTTCCAACGCGATAGCCTGCCTGCGCAATGCGTAAGCCGAGGTCAGCATCTTCCGTGACATTGAACGGATCCCAACCGCCGATCTCTTGTAAAATTCTCTTGTCGAAATGATTGCTTGTGCCGCCGAGCGGGACCGGGCATCGAAGTTTAGTGAGCCCTGGAACAATGAGACCAAAGTGTACACCATATTCCTGGGTGAACTGGCTCGCGATCCACCCCTCTCCACCATTATGCGGAACAAGTGGCGCCTGAACACAGGCCAGCGGCGGAACGCCTCGTTCGATTCGATCATTCTGAAAGGCTCGTACAGCCGCCTTGATCTGCCCTGCATGCATTTGATCTTCGGCGTCATAAATGGCGACGAATTGTCCACGCGCGAGCTTGAGACCGAAGTTCAACGCGCGCGGCTTGGTTTGGACCTCACCCTCAGGAATTCGGACGATCCGGAAACAGGGCCGCAGCTGAATCTCCTGTAAGGCGGCAAAGGTCAGGTCATCTGACTCTTCGAGAAGTATCAGAATGTCGAGTTGGCGTTTCGGATAATCCAGGCCTTTGAGCGCGGCAATCAGGTCGTGAACGGCGGCGGGTTCGCGATAGACCGGAACCAGAATAGTGTAGACAGGCCAGATTTGCTTCCTGCCCTTCTTGGGCGGCGATTCCTGAGAAGCGGGGTCTTCGCGACGACTGAACCAACCCGCGCCGATCAGAATGGCTCTCTGCGCGACCAGACAGGCAAAAAACGCCCAGACAAGCAAAGTCAGCCCGATGAGAGTCAGCGTCGGCAAGGCGATCAGACCGAGGCTCACAACGCATCCCAGTTGCCTCGCAAGGCGCATCTGCGCCGGTGTGAGCCCTAGCGTGCAGGAGGCTTCTGGTCTGATCCGGAAAAGTTCCGTTTCTGCATCCCGACGCAATTGTTCTGTATTTTGAAGGCGAATAGCGGGATTGCGAATGGGTAGTGCTGAAGGCGCATTTTCGCCTCCGATCCCAAAATACTGCCCACCGTCAGCCATGCGCCAACCCCAATCCCAGATGAGATTAAGGCGGGTTGTCCCCTTAGAGTCGAGACTTACTCACAAGAAAGTTTAACTTTTTGTTTACTTTTTAACGAATCGCAATCTGCGCGCACTAAAGATCAGCACCAACAGCGTCAGCCAGTGACGAGAAGCCGTCCGCCTTCAGGCGATCTTCCAGCCCGGCATTGATCTCGCCCACCAGGTCGATCCCGCGATAAACCAGCGCCGAGTACAGCTGAACGGCATGAGCACCCGCGCGAATTTTGGCATAAGCCTGCTCCGCAGAGCCGATACCGCCCGCACCAATGAGATCAAACCGCCCACCGACGCGCCTCGCAAACGCCCTGAGAATCTCCGTAGACGACTCAAACAGCGGCGCACCCGAAAGACCGCCCTGCTCGCCCTTCTCGTCACTCTTCAAAGAGTCCGGCCGCGCAAGCGTCGTGTTGGAAATAATCAGACCTGACAGCCAGCTTCCGGCGGCATCAAGCACGTCGACAATATCGTCGATCGCCGTCTCATCGAGATCTGGCGCGAGCTTCAGAAACACAGGCCGATCCGGCAGACCCGGATATGCCGTTCGCGCCTGCTCGACCGCCTCACCACAACGCGTCAGCAATTCAGTCAGCGCGCTCTTGTCCTGCAGCCCTCGCAAGCCCGGCGTGTTTGGGGAGGAGATATTGACGGTCACATAATCACACAGCGGCCAGACTGCGCGAATGCCAACTTCATAGTCGGCAATCTTGTCTTCAGAAGCCTTGTTCGCACCAACATTGGCGCCGAGCTTTGCTGCGCCCGTATACGTTTTGAGGTTGGCCTCAAACTTGGGCAGACCCTCATTGTTAAAGCCCATGCGATTAATGACAGCCTGATCCTCAGTCAGTCGAAACAAACGCGGCTTCGGGTTTCCGGGCTGAGACTTCGGCGTCACCGTACCGCATTCCACCAGACCAAAACCAAAACGCGACATAGCGCCTGGCACATCGGCATTCTTGTCAAAGCCCGCCGCCAGACCAACAGGAGAGGTCAACTCAAGTCCTGACTTCGGCAGCGTCACAGCAATAACCGGACTATGCATCACTTTCGGCGCAGGCATCAGGCCCGTCTTCAGCGCGCGTATGGTCAGCACATGCGCCGTCTCCGGATCCATCGTGCGCAGAATACTCTGCCCGAGCTTGTAAATGACCATCAGTCGTCGCCTTTTGAGTGAAATCACATTTCGATACCATGCTTACTCAACACCTCCAATGCGCGATAATGTGTTGATATTCCCATCCAATCCGGTACAAATAGGAAAACATACCCACAGGAGCGGGTGATGCGACATACAGATATGTGGAAAGGCCTGGACCTTCTGGCCGATCGCCACGGACTTTCAGCCTCGGCTCTGGCACGCGCCGCCGGGCTTGACCCGACAAGCTTCAACAAATCCAAACGACAGTCGCGCGATGGCAAGCCGCGATGGCCCTCCACTGAGAGTGTATCCCGCGCTCTCGCTGCTGTCGGCGCGACGTTTGAAGAATTTGCTGATCTTGTCGAAGGTCGCCCCGGTCGGTCAGTTCCACTGATCGGTCTCGCACAGGCGGGCAATGATGGTTTTTTCGATGATGGCGGATTTCCGGCTGGTGAAGGATGGGAATCCATCCGCTTTCCCGGCCTTGAGGATGAAGCGGTTTATGCCCTTGAAATCACGGGCAACTCGATGGAACCGGTTTATCGGGAAGGCGACCGGGTGATTGTGGCACCCGGCGCACAACTGAGACGCGGCGATCGTATAATCGCGAAGACGCGCGACGGGGAAATCCTGGCCAAGACACTGGGCCGGACCACCGATGAAAGCATAGAGCTGATCTCAGCCAATCCGGACTACCCGGCACGAAAGTTCAATCGCGAAGATCTGCGATGGATGGCGCGGATTTTATGGGCCAGTCAGTAAAGATCAGGCGAACACCTCTGCATCTATTTCGTCGGGGCGCCGCTTCTTCAGACGGTGATACTGAAAGGCGCGGTAAATACCGAGCCCCACTAAAAACGGGCCGATAATGTTCAGAAAGCCAGGCGACCCGAACTGCCCTTCCATGATCAGCAGCACAAAATCCACCCAGTTCAGCAGAAACAGCAGCATACCGACACAAAGTGCGATCCGGGACTGCATGACATAGGCAAGCACACCGCACACCAGAGCCAGCACCGCATAAACCGCAAGATAGATTTTTACATCGAGAGCCTCACTCTGCGACAAATCTTCATTCATCGCGCCGGTCAGCGTCATGAACAGCTGAAATCCGATAAATGCAGACAGGATCAGCAATACCACGCCGGCACGCTTGGTTGCCTTTCGGGCATTCATAAAATCAGTTTCCGAGAATTTATTGACGTCCGACACCACCCACCCCCGAGCACTTTTTCTGTCGTCAGACTGACTTGAAAAGACTCAGCTTTGCAACCCCGTCGAGTCAAAACGCGGAATCCAGAGTCAATACGCTTACGAAATAATCCACAGGCTTTTTAACCACTCGTTAACCGTGCGGCTTGTCTGATTCGGCGAATACGTCGAGTCTTTCTTTCGATGGATAAAACAGGACCAATTCCCCATGGCCCGCATTCAAACACAGGACGCACTGGAAATCTGGTGTGAGGTCACGTCAAACATTGTCAGTGGCGACTGGCCGGACCTCACTCTGCGCCAGCAGGCGATATTGATGCAGGTGTATCTGAAACCGCAGCCGCACACGGTTCGCGGCCTTGCAAAAACGCTGAATATTACAAAGCCCGCTGTCACACGGGCCCTGGACACGCTGTCTGCGCTTGATCTTGTACGGCGTAAAAAGGACCCGAACGATCTCCGCAATGTGCTGATCCAGCGCACTGTAAAGGGATCGGTCTTCCTGTCGGAATTCTCAGACCTTTTCATTCGCCAGGCAGATGCCCGCGGCATTGAAGGACCGGAAAACAGAGCGGCTGCATGAGCAGCCGCGCATAAAAGTTCGTCTAGCTTTCGACCGGCTCAGCTGAGCTCGCATCTTCGCCTGAGCGCGCCATCATGGCGCGAAGTCCGGCATCATCGTCACCGGCATCATCGCTCGACTGCGAAGCCTGCGCATCATCAGTCGGCTTGCGACGCGAGCGCGAACGTGAGCTGCGGCGGCGGGATGAAGATCCGTCTTTCTGATCACCAGAACTCTCTGAAGAGATGTCCTGCGGCGCTTCACTCTTGCCGTCTACGACTTCCAGGCCATCAACATCAGAGTCATCACCATTCGACCGTTTAGGCTTCGTCGATGTCACTTCAGCTTCGGCTTCAGAATCGTCTTTGGCGTTCGCATCATCATTGCGATCATTGTCGTCGTCATCGCGATTGTTCTGATCGTCATTCTGATTGTAACGCTCTTTTGGCGCATTGGCGGCAACGATCCGGAAATAGTGCTCAGCGTGCTGAAAGAAGGCTTCAGCAGCGACGCGGTCCCCTGAGGTCTGCGCATCACGCGCATACTGGAGATATTTCTCGTAGATCTGGTTGGCGTTGCCTCGGATTTTTACATCCGGCCCGTTGCTCTCGTATGAACGATTGCCCGAGTTGTTTGACTTACGCCCACGCCCTCTTTGGCGTTTCATATATCCATCCTGCATTTGCTGGTAGCCAATAAGGCTTGAAAGACATCCTTGCTATCGGATCACGAACCTGCGCGATTTAGAAAGGAGCCCCGAACAACGATCCAGCCTCTGGTTCGTTTCAGATACTGCCTAGCGTCTGGAATTGATTCCGCCAAGCCTTTTTTTCACTGTTTCTGTGCGATCACTACACGATTATGCCCCGAAAAGTCTTTAACAACTGTCAAATGTGCAAAATTTTGGCGCGACAACAGGTCTGACACGGAATCCGCCTGATCAAAGCCGATTTCAAACACCAGATGAGCACCCGACATCATGCGCGCAGCACATATTTCAATTATTTCCCGATAACAGTCGAGACCATCTGCGCCGCCACCCAGCGCATTAGTCGGGTCGAAGTGTCGCACCTCAAAATCGAGCGCAGGAATATCTCCATCGGGGATATAGGGTGGATTGGAGATAACAAGCCTCGCCCCGGCAATGGCATCAGCGGCGTCGTGCCAGCTACCCTCAATGAATTCGATCCGGTCTGACAGGCTCAGGCGATCCGCATTTTCCTGCGCCAGCGATAGTGCTGCGGGACTGATATCAAGGGCAATACCGTTCCAATCCGGCAGGAAATGCAGAAAGCTGAGGACCAGACAACCGCTTCCTGTTCCAAGGTCGACGATTGTTCCTGTCTTCTTCTCTGCAGCCAGCCCAAGCGCAGCCTCAACCAGCCGCTCGCTGTCATTTCTGGGCGCCAGCGCGCGCGTATCTGTCTTGAAGGCCAGCCCCATGAACTCGACCTCACCCAGAATGAGGCTCACTGGTTCGCCTGAAAACCGTCGCCGAATAAACTCATCATAACTGGCCGCCACATCAGTCGGAACCGTCGCCATCTCCTGCATGATGAGGTCAGCAGAACTGAGGCCCGAAGCCTTCAGTAGCAAGAGCTTTGCGTCAGATCGTGCGGTTTCAACGCCCGCATCTGCGAGACGCAGGCTCGCAGCCCGCAGCACGTCGCCAAAGCTGGCCTGCATACTCACAACTGCTCCAACAGATCGCCTTCGCGGACAGTGCCCGATTTGGAGACGTTTGCATAAAGTCCCAGTGTGACGCGATCAAACGCCGTCTTCAGCAGAGGAACGGTGTCGAGATCATAGGTGCCCGTTTCGGGATTGGCATGCGTCGCCATGCAGCGAACAGTGGGCGCCAGAATAGTCAGCTCAGCGTCACCAAGCCGCAGAACATCCCCCGAATTCAAGTCATCCTCCGCCCAGGAAGAAAGCCCATCGATATGGATATTCATCCGAAACCGCAGGGGATCGACCGGCGTACCGAATGCTTCAGATGCAGTTTTGACGCTTGCCAGGTTGAGGAGAGAGACATGTCCTTTCGGGTGATCCGTGAAACGATGGGCACCCGGACCCTCAAGGGTTTTCAAATCGCCATCAAACACGTCAGCAAACTGGCGCGAGAGAAAGGTTGCGAGCTCTGTCTGTCCTTCGGCGGTATGAATCGCAAAGGCTTTAGAGGCGCCATCAGGCGTGGTCACATGGAAGAGGCCGGTTTCATCTTCGAACTTGGTGTTCAGCTGGGCCACCACAGGGCTGCGAGCGAGCACGGTAAACTTCTGCTTTTTAACATGCTTCGGGTTGGCGGGATCGAACCCGGACGGACCATTTTCAACAGCAAACAATCGATCTGTCGGAAAACAATCGCCTGCAGTCAGCACTGCACTCTGGATGCGCTCTGGCGTGAACCCTTTGACAGGATGCCGATAAAGCGCCGCCACGACACCCCAGGTCATCAGGCTTCGCTCGCCTCCAGATCAGCCAGCCGTGCGGCCTGATCTTCCGCGAGCAGCGCTGAAATCATCTCGCCCAGATCATCTCCGGCGAGCACCGTCTCCATCTTGTGAAGCGTCAGCTTGATCCGGTGGTCCGACACCCGGTTCTCTGGGAAGTTATAAGTCCGGATTTTCTCGGACCGATCACCAGAGCCTACCTGAGATTTTCGCGCCTCAGCTCGGGCCGCATCCTTTTCTTCGCGCTCTTTCTCATAGAGGCGAACTTTCAGAACTTCCATGGCTTTGGCCCGGTTCGCGTGCTGAGACTTCTCTGAAGACGTCACCACAATGCCGGTCGGAAGGTGGGTGATGCGCACAGCTGAGTCAGTTGTGTTCACGTGCTGACCACCTGCACCCGACGCGCGCATGGTATCAATTCGGATATCTTCCTGTTTAACTTCGATATCGACATTCTCAGGCGCTGGCAGCACCGCGACAGTCGCGGCGGACGTATGAATCCGGCCTGAGCTTTCCGTCTTCGGCACGCGCTGGACACGATGCACGCCGCTTTCAAACTTCAGCTTACCGAACACGCCGTCGCCTTCAATGTCAGCAATGATTTCCTTGAAGCCACCTGCATCACCTTCAGAAGCCGAGATGATATTCATTCGCCAGCCCTGAAGCTGCGCATAACGTTGATACATGCGGAACAGATCGCCGGCGAACAGTGCAGCCTCATCACCGCCTGTGCCCGCACGGACCTCGATCACCGCATTCGCATCGTCATCCCGGTCTTTAGGCAGAAGCAGAAGCTGCACCTCGCTTTCAAGTTCCGGGATCGCATCCTTCAGCGCGTAATACTCTTCGCGTGCCAGTTCAGCCATCTCAGCATCGTCGCCCTCCATCATGGCCTCGGCTTCCTCAAAGTCCGCGCGCGCCTGTGCAAGCTCTCTGGCTTTGTCGGCGACGGGCTTCAGTTCAGCATGCTCTTTGGACAACGCAACAATCTGATCGGGATCTGAAACTGCACCCATACGGGCCTCGACCTCGTCAAAACGGTCAATGACTTGTTGCAATCGATGAGCTGGAACGCTGGCCATAGATGGGGATCTCCTGAAGTCGCCAGACATAAGTGCAATCGCGGCTCACGAAAAGCTGCAGTCACGCAAAAACTCGTCAACAGGCCTTCAAACTCAAGCTGGCGCAGAACTTGCGAAAGTAAACGCGAAACCTGAATTCCCTTGAGAGGCGAACCGACATGAGCATGAATCTGCCCCAGTTTGGAACGAACACCCGTGGTAAAGCGGGACAAAGCTCGTTCTGGCAATCCATTGTGGCACTCATGACACCCCCGGCAAAGTCGACATTGGCGGAATCGACGTCGCTTCGGATTCGGGTCGCCCGGCCTTTATGCATCTTTTTCATGATCTGGGTTCACACCAACCCCGGCGCGGCAGAATTCAACATTGCCGAACACGGCATTCGAATTGCGGACTGGTATCGCTTCATCTTTGCTGACGGCGTGGGCCGTACCAGTATTGGCCTTCTAGCCATCGCTTCAGGCTTCCTCGCCATCGGCACCGCGCGGGTCTTTCCGTTTGGGAAATTTGCAATGAAACGCGTCAAAAGCCTCCTGATGCCAATGGTCATCTGGAGTGCAATCATGCTCTGTTTCTATCTGCTCGGCGAACAGGTTGAACCGGGTTACCTGGAACGCCAGGTTGGCGAAGGCTGGTCCTGGGCACACGTACCAAACTGGCTGTTTGGCATTACGGATCACCCTGCAAACTTCCCGCTGGGCTTTCTGCGCGATCTATTCATCTGTGCGCTTCTGACCCCTGTTTTCGTGCTCGCTATGCGCAAGGCGGCGCTGCCGGTTCTTGCCGTACTGTTCATCCTGATGGTCACGCACGCGCCAACGCCTTTCCTCGGTAATAACATTCCGATGTTTTATGGTCTTGGCATCTGGCTCGCGCTGAACGGACGGTCACTTGAGCAATGGGCTGATGGGAACCGCATCAAGATCCTGCTGGCGTTTGCCGCTTACTCGACATTCATCACAGGCTTTCGTTTTTACGTGTTCGCTCATGAAGACATGCATCTCATGCCGATCTTCCTCGGATTCCTCGAGGTACAGCGTCTTTTCGGCGCGGCCGCATTCTGGGTCATCGCAGGCCTGATCGCGAAACAACCATGGTCCAGTCTGATCTCACGGTTTGAGCCTTTCTCATTCTTCGTCTTCTGCAGCCACATGATCATACTGACGCTGTATTGGGTGCCATTCCAGAAACTGGTCGGCGGCTATTACCACCCGCTTTATCCGGTATTCTTCACACTGGTCCCGATTGCGTCCTATCTGACGGCTGTAGCCGGTGCGCTGATCCTTGAACGCCTGCTTCCAACGCTCGCAGCAGGACTGAACGGTGGGCGGCCCCTGCCAAAAGACGGGTTTGCACGCCTGACCCGTCCGGTCTTTGCCAAGCCGATCAAACCATCTCAGACAGCCCAGGCCGGGAAGATTTTCTGATCAGATCAGGAAAATCCGGATCAGCTCGCGGATCACAATCACAAACAGACAGATTGAAGACGCGACGAAGGCATAGAACCGGTAGACCACAATATTGATGGTCGCCTGGATGAAGGAATGCATGATCCTGATGATCACATATCCCCACAGAAGGGCGACATTTACATTGTCATAGCCGCCACCGAGCGCGAGGAAAAATGCCAACGCATAGAAGAGTGTCGGCTGCTCATGCAGATGATTGTAATTGTCTGAGACGTTCCGCACTTTTTCTGGCAACAGATCTGCCAGTTGATCGGTATACTTCCCCTTTTGCGGATGGATTTTCTCCCTCTGCATCGTCGGAATTCGGGTCAGCATCACCCAGAGCCACACGACCAGCGTCCACGTAATCAGCGCCAGAACAGGCAGCAGGGCTTTGAATTGAGCATAATTCAGCGCTTCAGGCATGGTCATCTCCCCGTTTGAGGACAGTCTTATCCGAAAAGGGATGTTTTGCCACTTGCCAGATTAACCACGATCATAAATACTACTTTAAATTGTTTTTATGGAGATAACTATGGCTGATACAGCAACCCTGCAATCTGACCCATCAGGCAACACAGCTGAAAACTGGGGACTGACAGCCGTCAAAACCGCTCTGGCACCGGGCGGGCGGGCCTATGATCTACCCTTCATGAAAACGGCTGGCTTTTCTGACAGCATCACGCTCTTGCAGGCTGAGAAAGGTTTAGTGCTGATCGAATGGCAAGCAGACGCGCCACTGAACAGTTATGACGGCATCATCCATGGCGGGATGCAGACTGCACTTGCCGATATCGCACAGGGCCACGCCTTTTCTACGCTGATTGACGCGCCATGCGGCTTTTCAACGGTCGACCTCACATCGCGTTATCTACGCCCCATGCCGTCTGGCCGGACCTATCAGGTGGAGACAAAAGTTCTGGAAAGCACGCGTCGCACAGCACTTATTGAGACGGTTATCCGCCGGGAAGATGGCAAAACCGTCTCACGGTTTCTGGGCAACTGGCAGATCGTCCAGAGAGAGTTTCAGCTGAAGAACTAGCTAGCGGTCTTCGAAGCGCGCCTGTTCGGCCTTGTTCGCAATCTGAAGCGCCATAAGGAGGGATTTTGCTTTAGGCAACATGACCAGGCTGGCCACTATGGTGACGAACACCAGGCCGAACATCATCAAGAGCTTCCACCACATTGGCTGGTCGGCCATGGGGATGATGAAGCCGAACGGCGCAAACAAAATCAGAACGATGAAACCAACAAAAAAAGCCGGGCCGTCAGCGGTATCCGCTTTGGTAAAATCCTGGCCACAGGCTTCGCAGGCTGGCTTGAATTTCAGATAGCCGCGAAAAACGCGACCCTGACCGCAGGTCGGGCAACGCTCAGCGAGGCCCGCGGAAATGGGGGAAACTTTGCTCATGTTTCCCACATGAAAGCAAAACGCCGCGAGGTCAACGCGGCGTTTTAGCATTTTCTAATATTATATTTTAGTCGAGGCTGGCGATAAAGGCCGCAACATTGGCCGCTGCCGCTTCGTTTGGTGCGCCGATCGGCATGCTGCCACGAATACCCGTGTCGCCGATAAAGTCGGCAAGGAATGCATTCGGGCTTGCAATGTAGGCGACGAGATTTTCTTCAGTCCAGACAAGACCCTGATCTTTCGCTGCCATCATTGCAGGCGAATAGCGACCAAAATTCTCAACGGAGCCAGCAGGCTGTCCCGCGATACCATACAGGTTCGGACCAACCATACCGGCAGCACCTGCCAGAAGGTTACCCTCGCCATCCTTCACGACATGGCATGTCTGGCACTGCAGAAACACGCCAGCGCCAGCTTCAGCGTCGCCAGAAAAGTCTTCAGCGACAGCTGGACCAGCAGCAGCGAGAGCGAGTGCAGAAAGAGCAATTTTAAATTTCACGAGATTCCCCTAGCATTTTTATCAAGAACTCAGGAGCATATGTCCGTTTGATAACGGCGATAGTCAACTCACATGAGCAGTTACGTTTTCGTGATTACCATACTCAGTTTGAACCAATGCTGAACGAATTGAAGAACTGGCCAAAAACTGAGCGCGATGCGCTGGACCTTCAGGCGCGGCTCGCCGCTGAGGTCAGGGCTGTTCCCTTAAACAAGCCGCCGGAGACAATTGCCGGCGTCGACGTCGCGTATAACGACGCGACAGGCTTATTGATCGCTGCCATTACCGTTCTTGACGCGAAGACTTTAAACTTGGTGGATCAGGCCGTGTTTGAGGGAAAAGTCGACTTCCCTTACGTCCCGGGATTGTTCTCTTTTCGGGAGCTGCCGCCTGCCCTCGAAGCAGACCGGCAACTGAAAATCAGACCCGACCTGTATATTTGCGATGGACACGGGCTGGCCCATCCTCGCCATTTTGGTCTGGCCTGCCATCTGGGACTTGCCCTCAACACGCCTGCAATCGGATGCGCCAAAACCCATTTGTACGGAACCTCATGCCCGCCCGGCGAACTCCGCGGAGAAAAGGCGCCCATTCTGGACGGTGATACTCAGATTGGCGCTGTGCTGAGAACGCAGACGGGCGTCAAACCCGTCTATGTTTCGATCGGTCATCTCATAACGTTGGATGAGGCTGTTGCGGTCACGTTGAACGCCAGCCCCAAATACAGGCTTCCGGAGACAACCCGGTCGGCGGACCAACTTGTCCGCCAACGTCTGAAACAGGCCTCGGGTTAGCGCCAGCCTGCCCGGTCGAACACCTGCACGGCCAGGGTCTGATTTTCGCCAAGCGCAGACACATGCAGATCATCTTCTTCAAAACTGCCAAGCGTTGTCACCTGTTCAGCTGTCGTGGCCGCTTCATTGATTGGATATTCGTTATTGCCCGCCGAAAAAGCCTCCTGGACGTCAGGCCGTGTCAGAAACTCGATCAGGGCAACCGCATTGTCTTTGTTCTTGGCGAATTTCGTCAGACCAATGCCAGAGACATTCACGTGCGTTCCAGAGGTGTCCTGATTGGGAAAGATAATTCCAATCTCATCGTAAACCTGTTGTGTCGCCGCATCATCTGACGCGCCGAACCGGGCAATGTAATAGGTATTCGCAAGGCCAATGCCGCATTCGCCAGCTGCGATGGCCCGGAGGATAGAAGTATCATTGCCCTGTGGCGGACGCGCAAAGTTTGCGACCACGTCTTCTGCCCATTCCTGTGCCGCAGCTTCACCGTCCCGTTCGATAATCGACGCCATCAAAGAGAGATTGTAGATATTCGTCGACGATCGCATGCAGATCTGCCCAGAATAAGCAGGATCTGCGAGGTCCTCATAAGTCTCCAGACCTTCAGGCGGACCGTCCGCTTTGCGGTAGACAATCACGCGCGCGCGTTTGGTAATGCCCCACCATTTCCCCTCAGGATCGTGAAATGCATCCGGCACGCGCGAACTTAGCGTCTCCGTCTCCAATGGTTGAAAGACATCAGCATCAACGGCGCGCCATAACCTGCCAGCATCGACGGTGATCAGAACATCGGCGGGCGAGAATTCAGCTTCACTTTTCAGGCGCTGGATCAGCTGATCGCTATCCGCTTCCAGAAGGTTCAGCTTGATCCCGGTCTCGCAGGTAAACTGGTCGAAAATCACGCGGTCGCTGTCATAATGGCGAGCCGAATAAACATTCACCGATCCGGCACCATCGGCACAGGCTGCTTCCTGCGGCGCAGGGGCATCTGATGACGCGACGGGCGTATCCGTAGATGGCGAACCACAGGCTGCCAGACCAAAACTCAACACCAGCGACTTGATTACATGTTTGGCCAATGCGGCCTCCTTATTGAGAACTATTCTTACCTAGAGGGTATGCGAGTAATTCTCAAGAGCGGAGATCAAGACTTTCGTCGAAACAGAAATGCGTTGTGCGATTGAAGCGATAATTCACCGCGCATGCCGATGGCATAGTTTTCTGAAAAACTGGCATCAACGCGGACCAGCTGCGCTGACGGAGAGTCGTCAACCGACAGAAACAAGACTTCGCCCGTGCTGCGATAGCGGATATCCCGCACTTCCCAGGGCCCGGAGTTTGATTCACGGAAGCTCAGACCAGCGGGTCTTGTTACCAATGTATCCGACTGATCTGTGTCGTCATTCCGGTCGATCACGCCAAGTTGGAAGGGCCCGGCCTCAGAATTGAAAACACCATCACTAACTGAGCCCTCAAAGGTTTGTGCCTCGCCAAACAGGCTGGCGACCTCTGCATTCCGGGGAGAATTGATGATCTTGTCCGGCGTATCCACCTGGAGAATTCGTCCATCAGACATGACGGCAATGCGGTCAGCCATCTCCAGCGCTTCATCGGGATCGTGGGTCACCAGAATGGCGGCACTTTCCGCGCGCTTCAGCAAGACACGCGCAGATTCGCGCAGTGATCGGCGCAACACGACATCCACGCTGGCATAAGGTTCATCAAGCAGCATGATGGCTGGTGATGGTGCAAGTGCCCGTGCAAGAGCCACGCGTTGTTGTTGCCCGCCGGATAACGTTCCCGGCTTTCGATCATCAAGCCCGGTCAGGCCGACCATATCGATCAATTCTTTCCGACGCGCCTGACGCGCATGCAGGGAAAGGCTCTTCAGGCCGAATTCGATATTCTCCGCGACACTCATATGCGGAAACAATGCGTGCTCCTGAAACACCAGTCCAACAGGGCGCTTTTCGGGTGCAGGGTGCAGATCAGACGTCGCCAAAGTCGTCTCGTCTATCCGGATCCGTCCGTCGGTCAGCCGCTCCAGACCAGCCACCAGCCGCAAGAGAGTTGTTTTGCCACATCCCGAAGGTCCGAGCAGACACATAACCTCTTTCGGCTCGACGGTCAGCGACAAGCCCTTCAGCGTTTTGTTGTCCCCGTAGACATGAGAGAGATTTTCGAGAATGAGTGTCATGCGCATTCTTTTGACTAAGGAAGCTTCACCCTCTAAAGGCAGATGATGACAGCGTCAAAGCTCTTCCTTGCCAATACGGACATATCTCGCCCGATCAGTCGGCGCGGAATGGTGATGGCGATTGCCCTGATTGTTCTGGCGGGCCTGCTGATGCTGCCTGTTCTCGGGGTTCTCGTGGGCTCATTCGGCGAAAGTGATGGGACCTGGAACCATATCCGCGAGACCGTTCTCACCGAGTATCTGCTCCATACGCTCGGGCTTCTGATGATAGTCGGCGTTCTGACGGCAGGCATAGGAACAGGCGCAGCATGGATTGTGTCCACACTGAATTTTCCAGGGCGCAAACTTCTTGAATGGCTGCTGGTGCTACCGATTGCCTCGCCTGCCTACATCATCGCTTATGTCTATACCGACCTTCTGGAGTTTGCTGGCCCGGTTCAGACCAGTCTTCGACATCTGACGGGATGGGGCGCGAATGACTATTGGTTCCCGGAGATCAGATCCCTCCAGGGTGCGGGCATCGTTCTGGCATCGGTTTTATACCCTTATGTCTATCTTATCACGCGCAGCGCCTTCCTGAACCAGTCTCAAACGCGATTTCATGCCGCCAGGTCACTCGGCGCTTCGCCATTCAGAGCTTTCTGGTCCGTCGCCCTGCCAAGCGCGCGTGCAGCTATTATCGCCGGTGTCGCGCTGGCCCTCATGGAAACGGCCGCAGATTTTGGCGTATCCGATTATTTCGGCATTACGACCTTTTCGACCGGCATTTACCGCGCCTGGTATGGTATGGGCGACCCCGTCTCCTCGCTGCGGCTTGCGGGTTGCCTCCTGTTTCTTGTCGCGGCGATCCTCGTGATTGAGCGCGTCAGCCGTGCCAATCAGGGCGGCAATGCCATTGCGCGCGATGTAACAGTGCGCCGGATGACGCCGGGGCCTTTCAGCCAGTTTATCTGTTTTCTGGCCTGCGCTCTGCCGGTTTTGATCGGTTTTGTGATTCCGGTCGGCACACTGGCCATTCTGGCATTTGGCGAAGGGTTTCAAGCGGGCGTCAGTGAGTTTTTGCGAAGCGTCAGCAACAGCCTCACGCTTTCTGTTATCATCTCAATTCTCACCCTCGGGATTTCGCTTTTTCTGGCCTATGCCCAGCGGGGTCGCACGCGGAATGATCTTTCCCGCTTTTCAGGCGCAGCAACGCGACTGGCGACGCTCGGCTACGCCCTGCCCGGTACATTGCTCGCTGTCGGTTTGCTTTTGCCGCTGATCGCTCTGGATAAATCCATTTCTCGCTTGGCGCAGGACTTTCTGGGCGTAAATCCCGGCCTTGTGCTGACCGGCTCGATTGCAACGCTCATCTATGCCTGCACCATCCGGTTCCTGACGGTGTCCTACAATACGGTGGAGCCAGCAGTGAATGCGATCCCGCGGGCTGTCGACGAAGCCGCAAGAACACTTGGCTCACGCCTTTCGAGAATTGTGTATGAGATCCACTTACCCGGCCTGAAGCCAGCGCTTTATTCGGCCGCACTGCTGGTCTTCATCGACACCATGCGCGAACTGCCTGCGACGCTTCTGCTCAGACCATTCAATTTCGAGACCTTGGCAACCCGGGTGTATCGACTGGCCAGCGATGAGCGACTTTCCGAAGCCTCCATCTCAGCTTTGGCACTGGTGCTGATTGGTCTGATCCCGGTCATCCTGATCAACAAGGTATCGCGATCAAGCTGAGATCAAAGCAGCCCTTTTTCGCGCAATAGACGTTCAGCAAGCGCCAGATCCTCAGGTGTATCCACCCCTGAAATGCTGATCTCCGGTTCGGGCACCTCGACCACGCGAATGCTCATCCCGGCTTCGAGCAGTCGTAGCTGTTCCAGCCCTTCCAGCTTCTCATAGGTCGACTCGGGCATACCGGCGAACCGTTTGAGCGCGGCAGTAGTGTAAGCATAGAGCCCGATATGTCTCAGCACGGGAGAAAGACCACTCGTGATCCGCAACTGATCTTCCTTGCGCATGGCCGGAATGACATTCTTCGAGAACCAAAGCGCCCGACCATCCGTGCCGCATATACAGGTTGTCCCGCTGAACGGCGCTGCAATCTTGTGGTCGCGCAACTGATCAAGCGCGTCCCATGACAGCCGCACAACCGGGGTGGCAACGTCGTCACCACTATTGAGCGCCGCCTCGGCGATATCAGCCACCATTTGCGGCGGGGTGAACGGCGCATCGCCTTGCAGATTCACGACGACTTCCGGGTTCGCCCCCAGAGCATCCAACGCCGCGAGCGCGCGATCCGTCCCTGTTGGCACGTCGCTTGGCGTCATCACGACGCGTACGCCAGCTTCCTCGCAATGTGCAAAAATTCGGTCGTCATCGGTCGCAACAACGCACTCGGCATCGGTCATCTGGCTGGCAGCTGTCTGCGCCGCATCTGCGACACGCAGAACCATGGACCGACCACCGATCTCAGCGAGAGGCTTACCCGGAAAGCGCTTTGACCCATACCGGGCCGGAACAACTATCAGACTGCGCATGATTGACCCTAAACTCACTGATCGCGTGACCAACCGAACATGAAGCGGCACCCCTGCCATTGTCAATTTGTCACGTAAAGGCGTTTCCGGGAACGCAGCAATCATCACAAAGGCGGAATGAATGGCTGAGTCACTACTCGACAGGGCGCTGAAGCACACATTGAACGTGGAAGGGGGTTTTGTTGACCACCCCGAAGACCCGGGAGGCGCAACGCGATACGGCATCACCCGGGAGACACTATCTGACTGGCTCGGGCTGCAGGCCTCAACGCATGATGTTGCGACCCTTCAATGGTCCACTGCGAGTGACATTTACAAAGCTCGATATTGGACAATGATCCGAGCTGATGAACTGCCCGACGCGCTTGCCGTTCTGACCTTCGATGCGGCAGTTAATTCAGGCGTCCATATCGCCGTCAGAACGCTTCAACGTGCACTGAATCATCGTGGCGCGGGCCTCATCGAAGATGGCCTGATCGGCCCAGCCACGCTGCGTGCTGCAAAAGAGGCCACACATTCAAAGCATGCCCTGATGGCGGTGATGGATGAGTTCGTCGTCAAGCGGGGCATGTTCTACGCTGCGCTCGACACATTTGATATCTTCGGGCTTGGCTGGATCAGGCGCCTCGTTTCGACAGCGCGTCTGGCTCACGAAATCGCTGATGAGACCTTCAGGGGAAACAACCGCGCCTGCCCGGACAACTGCGCCGAACCCGGCATATGCCGCGAAGCTTGAGCCGCTAGTTCACTTCCTGCAGGTTTTCCACGGTCTGCACAGTGACATCCCATTCGCGCTCACCGAGCGTGGACAGGTCCATCGAGACCGTCAGCTGCTGGAAATAGGGCCGGCCAGACGGCGCAGCCACGCACGAGCCTTCGAGTTTGAAAGCGTTGATCTTCGCCACCACAGCCGGCTTGAAAGGCTCGGTCAGTTCATAGACCACATCGCTGATCTGACGAGAGGCTTTATTCACGGTCACCCGGGCGACGCTCTTTTCAAGAAGAGCCGCTTCATCCTCATCTGCCAACGGGTCAGTGGGCTGGAAGGCAAAGGTCACGGTGTCCTCGTCTTCTGCGACCTGACGCACATCGCCCGCAACCTTGTGCGCGACATCATCGCACCAGATGTCATCGCCCTCGCCCTCCAGCTCGATAAGGAGGTCATCCTTATTCCGCTCAAACTTTTTCGACAGCGAGATGAACTCAAATTCGGGCGTTGCACCAGGTGTGAACCGATAGCGCATGACCTCGTCGCCGGTGACATCGCGACTGGACGCTTCATAGCTGTAAAGTGTGACAGGACCGGCCGGCCCGCTGACGGCATCGCTGAACAGTTCCGGCCAGTCAGACGCACTCGCGCTCATCGGCAGTAGAGCGAGAGCAAAAAAGGGTATCGCCAAAATTTTCAGAGCCATCTGTCCACATCCATCCATTCGGACATGTGTTTAGCAAACCCCGGCCTAAATCAAATACGCTTTTTGCAGTGCACTTTGTCGCCACAGGAAAACGAAAAGCCACCAGACCACAAAGCGCCATCTGATGGCTTTTGAACGAAGGTCTTTCGCAGGTTAAGCGGCGTCCGACTGGCCTTGCATGGCGTGGACATCTTTCGCGCCGAGAAGCTGACCGCCAATTCCCCAGTCACCTTGCTCAACTTCCATGATGCGAACCCATGTGACCGGTCGAAGGGCTTCACCTTCAAGCTCAACCATAGCATCCGTCAGTTTTGCGATGATCTCAGCTTTTTGTTCCTGAGTGAATACGTCTTTGATAACGTCAACAGTTACGAGGGGCATGTATTTCTTCCTTCTTAAAGATGATCCGGGAATGTCCCCGGCGACGAAGAAACAAATGCCGCAAACCTGCCCTTGCAGACAGTTCACGATCTGAAGCAAGCCGCTACAGAAACTGAAGTTTTGTGCTATAAAAAATGTAATTCAGACGTGCGGGGCGTGAATTACATGAAATATGGCCAGTTTTGTCCAATCGCTAAAGCAACCGAGATTCTCGGAGAAAAGTGGACGATCCTCATTATCAGAGAGCTTTTGATGGGAGGTTCTCGCTTCAATGAAATGCAGCGCGGTCTCGGCGACATTTCACCCGCTCTTTTGACGTCCCGCCTCAAATCACTGGAAGAACAGGGCATCGTCGTCCGGCGAAAAATGCCTGGCCAGAAGGGTTTCGAATACTTCCCTACTTCGGCCTGCCAATCGCTTATGCCTATACTGTTTCAGCTTGGCGAGTGGGGCCTTATCTGGGCTAAAGACAACGTGCTCGACGAGGAAGTCGATCCTGAACTCCTCATGCTGTATCTGGAGCGGAGCATCGATCCCTCGCAGATTCCGGGCGCGAACGGCGTTATCCGTTTCAGATTTATCGATCTGAAGGATCAGCAGGACTTCTGGCTCCTGGTGAAAGAGCGCACGGTTGACTTGTGTATCACCGATCCGGGTCGCGATGTGGACGTCTATTTCCAATGCACGCTCTGCACCATGAAGAATGTCTGGATGGGTGAACGGAGTTATAAAGATGCCCTCAGTGCAGGTGATCTTCAGGTAACCGGCGACCCGGCCCTGACACGGAATATTCGTAGCTGGCTCAAGCCGAGCATTTTTGAGCAATCGGCAAGAGAGCCTGTCACAGCAGACTGATCAGGAAGAAGGCCATATCTCGCTGTATCTGTTCGAAGATGGCTTGATCTCAACTGTGATGTACACGCCAGCGAGCAAGAGAGTTTCGCTTGACGACGCCCCTGAATAACCACCGGAATAACCCTGGCTCAGTTTTCAGCGAGAATTTCCGTCTTCTGCACGTTTGTCTGTTGCTGGCGCTTTCCGAGCGCGGAGACATCCACATCAATTGTCAGCGTTCTGAAATAGGGTCGCCCATTTGGCGCAGGCTCGCAATTCGCTTTCAGTTCGAAACTATGCACCTTGGCCACGATGACCGGCTTGAAAGGTTTTAACAGCGTGTAGCTGAAATCCGTAATCGTCTGCGTCGCACGGTCGACAGTGATGGTCGCCTCCGTGCGCTCGATCATCTTGCGTTCAGTATCGTCGGCTTCCGGGTCGGTCGGTGTGAAGGCAAAGGTAACGGCGTCCGGCGTTTCGCTGATGGTGCGGACATCGCCCTTCACCCGGTCGGCCATGTCATCGCACCAGATGTCGCCGCCTTCTTCTTCAAGCTGTTTCAAGCGTTCTTCCCGCCGCTTTTCATCGACCTCTCCGCCCGCCGACAATACTTCAAACCGCGGTGTTTTATCGGGGTCAAAGCGATAGCGAAAACTCTCTTTGCCCTCTCCATCTATATTCGCCGTCTCATAGCTGAAGACCTCGGTCTGACCCGGTTTCGCGGCGACGGCCTTCGCAAAAAGATCCGGCCAGTCGCGCGCATGGGAGGGGAGCGCCAAGGCAATAATCGAAAGTACCAGCGCTCCAAAAATCCAGCTTTTAGACCTATGCCGTATCCTTTCCCGATGCATTTGCGGACTCCCTACCCATTTAAATATTGTGGCGAATACTGATGACCATAAATCTCGTCGTGCGGATCGTAATAATCTGGAACCAGATCGACGCCTTCTTCATAGAGAGTGAACAGAAGATCTTTAGAAATGTAGATCTCGCCCGTGTGAGGCTTGCGGATCAAGTGAAACCTAACGCCAGGTTTGAAAACAGTGCCAAATTTTACGGGAGTTCCATTCCAGACATGTGACCCGGGGTCAGAACCATCCCAATCGCTCGGTCGAAACCATGTCATGTGCGATGCAGAATAGTCGATGTCGTTTTCATCTATGCGCAACGGGTCGATGAGCGAATATGGTATTTGGTCGCCGGTCTCTAAATCTTGTAAGTTAAATTGCAGGACCCTGTCGTCTGAAATGGGTTCAATTTGCTGAATGACGCTGAATGCCAATTCGTTAACAAGAAGAGCGTTCTGCAGGAGTGTCAGTGCCGGAAACCCGCCAGCATTAAAATAACCTAACTCCGGGTTCGGACCAATTAGCCTGAGCTCAACGGGCTCTTTCGGCCGAAAGCGTTCCGACAATAGGTGAAAGCCCCATCCATTACCAAATCTAATTGGCTTCGGGGCATTCGAATACGATTTGTATGCGCTCCAGTTGACAAACTCTACAGTCCACCCTCCGTAATCACGTGTGACAAGTTCTCGGGCCTCGAATACCGGATCAAACCTTTCCGGCGGAACGATGAATTGCTTTCGACGAAACTTGCGTGCGCTCGCTTCGGCTTCTTGAGCCATGATCACAGCCTGATGATGCTCAGGTATCTCGTCCCATTCAAATGCTGGCATGCTCAACGTCCATCGAAGAATTCTCGTCGAAACTCACACTACCCTCCAGTTCCTGAACATCAATTTGAATTCAGTACTCCGGATGCTTGGCCAGAGTTGTAGAGCCAGCACAATTGCGCAACTCACAAAGTAAGAAGCGAAAATTACCCGATGACGCCCGTAACTTTCACGCTATGTTCTAACCATGGCAGACGGCGATCCACATCTCCTTCCTCAACGTTTCGAAGACTGGTTCGCCTCGCGCGGCTGGAACGCCCGACCACATCAGCTCGCCCTGATCGACGCGGCAAGGCGCGATGAAAGTGCGCTGCTGATTGCCCCGACCGGTGCAGGCAAAACGCTGGCCGGTTTCCTGCCCAGCCTGATTGACCTTGCTGAGAACAAACCGAAGCGGAACACCAAGCGCCCTGCGCTACACACGCTCTATATCTCACCGCTGAAGGCGCTGGCGGTGGACGTGCATCGCAATCTGCAAACGCCTGTCGACGAGATGGATCTCGATGTCCGCATTGAGACCCGAACCGGCGACACTCCACAATCGAGACGCCAGCGCCAGCGTGCCAACCCACCGGATATCCTGCTCACCACGCCCGAACAGCTCGCCCTGTTTGTCGCCTCAGATCGCGCCTCTGAATTCTTTGAAGACCTCAAAGCGGTGATCATTGACGAAATCCACGCCATCGCGCCGACCAAGCGCGGAGACTTGCTGGCGCTGGGCCTGTCCACGCTTCGCAGCTGGGCGCCCAATCTTCGCCTCACAGGCCTTTCGGCCACCGTCGCCGAACCTGACCGCCTGACCCACTGGATGGGTGGCGCAACCACCATCACCGCAACGGGTGGCGCGAATGCCAACATTGACCTTCTCATCTCTCGGGAGCGCATTCCCTGGTCGGGTCATTCGGGCCGGTTTGCCATTTCTGAAGTCTATGAAGAGATCAAAAAGGCGCGCCTCGCGCTGGTCTTCGTCAACACTCGCAGCCAGGCCGAAATGCTGTTTCAGGAGCTGTGGCGCGCAAACGATGACAGCCTTCCCATCGCGCTCCATCATGGCTCTCTGGATGTCGAACAACGCCGCAAGGTCGAAGCCGCCATGGCGAAGGGCATTCTGCGGGCGGTTGTCTGCACCTCGACACTGGATCTCGGCATTGACTGGGGCGATGTGGACCTCGTCATCCAGATGGGTGCGCCCAAGGGCTCGTCCCGCCTGATCCAGCGCATAGGCCGCGCCAATCACCGCCTCGATGAAGCGAGCCGCGCGCTGCTCGTACCAACAAACCGGTTCGAAGTGCTTGAGTGCCGCGCCGCGAAAGAGGCCGTGGATGATCGCGCTCTTGATGGCCCGGATAGAACACGCGGCGGGCTGGATGTGCTGGCCCAGCACATCATGGGCCGCGCCTGTGGCGAGGGGTTCGATATGGAGCGCCTCTATCAGGAGATCACCTCGGTTGCGCCTTACGCGCACGTAGACTGGGAGACGTTTGAGCGCGTGGTCGATCTGGCGGCGACCGGCGGGTATGCGCTGCGAACCTATGACCGGTTCAAACGGATTGTGAAACGCAAGGAAGACGGGCTCTGGCACGCCCGCACAGCGCGCGATGCACAAGGCCATCGGCTGAATGTCGGCACCATCATTGAAGCCGCTATGCTCAAGGTCCGCGTGCTGGGCCGCATCAAACGCGATGGACAAGGCCGCGTCACGCCGGGCCAGTTTGGCGGCAAGGCGCTGGGCGAAATCGAGGAAGGCTTTATCGAGAGCCTGACCCCCGGCGACACTTTCCTGTTTGGGGGTGAGGTGCTGCAATTCGAAGGCATCTCCGAGACCAGCGTTCTGACCACGCGGTCAAACGATACAGAGCCGGCCATCCCCTCATATGCCGGCGGGAAGTTTCCGCTCTCCACCTTCCTCGCAGACCGTGTTCGGAAGCTCCTCCATGATGAAGAGAACTGGCACAAACTTCCTGAACAGGTGGCTGAGTGGATCCGGATTCAAAAACTGCGGTCTGTCATTCCGCCAGCCGACAAAATGCTGATCGAAACCTTTCCGCGAGCCGGGCGGCATTACCTGATCTGCTACCCATTTGATGGACGACTGGCCCAGCAAAGTCTCGGCATGCTGCTGACGCGGCGGCTGGAACGCTGGGGATATCGCCCGCTTGGCTTTGTCGCGTCTGAATACGCCATGGCCATCTGGTGCCTGGAGCCTATGGGCGGGCTGGATATGAGCAAGCTGTTCGATCAGGACATGCTGGGTGACGACCTTGAAGAATGGCTTGATGAGAGCTTCATGATGAAGCGCACCTTCAAGCAGTGCGCCCAGATTGCCGGCCTCATTCTGCGGCGTCAGCCCGGAACCGAGAAAACCGGGCGACAGGTCACGTTTTCAACCGACCTCATCTATGACGTGCTGCGCAGCCATGAGCCCGACCACATTCTCCTTCAGGCCGCCCGTGAGGAAGCCGCAGAAGGTCAGCTTGATATTCGGCGTCTGGCCGCACTCCTCAGCCGCATCAAAGGCCATATCGTCCATAAAGACCTCGACCGCATTTCGCCCTTTGCCGTACCCGTTATGCTGGAGGTCGGACGTGAACCAGTTGCAGGCGTCTCCGCCGCCGAGGCTATTCTACAGGAAGCGGAAGAAGACCTGTTGGCGGAGGCGTTTGGCGATGATGTACCGGGAGGGTAAGCTTTGATATTGATCGCGTCCCCCTTCCTCCCCAGGGAAGAACGGGGAGCATTTCATTAAGGCCCCTCTTTCCCCAACGGCAAATTGACCTCGCACCATTCCTGCGCCATCCAAAGCAGGAAATGGGAGTGAACTATAATGACCACTGAAACAAACGATCTCGTCATCACGAAAGAGAACGGCGTTGGCACGCTGCGCTTCAACCGGCCTGACGCCATGAATGCGCTGACGCCTTATATGTTTGAAACCGGCATTCCGGCTCTTGAAGACATGGCGGCTGACAATGATGTGCGCTGTATTGTGGTCACCGGGACTGGCCGCGCCTTCTGCGCTGGCGGCGATGTGAAAGCGATGAATGCGGGGCGTCATGGTGAAATGACGACCGAGATGAAGGTCAACCGCCAGCTTGGCATCCATCGCTTGTCCGGCCTTCTGAATTCCATACCGAAGCCGACGATTGCGGCGGTGAATGGCGTTGCCGCGGGCGCGGGGTTTTCGATAGCACTGGCCTGTGACCTGCGCATCGCGTCCAGCGCTGCGCGCTTCACTACTGCCTTTGCCAAGGTCGGCTTTGCCGGTGATTTCGGGATCACCTGGCCGCTCGTCCGGGCGCTCGGAGAAGCGAAAGCAAAGGAACTTCTGTTCCTGTCTGAAATGATCCCGGTCGATGAGGCGCACCGCCTCGGCATTGTAAACAAAGTCGTGCCTGCCGAAGAGTTTGACGCTGCAGTCGCTGAACTCTCGAACAAGCTCGCCACGGGCGCCGCGCTCGCCTATCGGTACATGAAGGAAAATGTCCGCCTCTCAGCGACCGAAAACTACCAGACCATGCTGGAGCGCGAAGCCTTTACCCAGATCTACACAGGCGAAACCGAAGACCACAAAGAAGGTGCACGCGCCTTTGTCGAAAAGCGTCCTCCTGTCTTCAAAGGCCGTTGATTTTACGGGCTTGCCCCTGCATCGTAGAGGCGAAGCAGGGGTGAGCGGCATGTTCAAATTCGGACGTCTCAGAAGGATTACACGACTAATAGTTCTCATAGCGAGTCTGGTCGGCTGCACGTCATCAAATAATGGCACAGAGATCACATTTGCCCCAGTGGGCATGGCACGGCTTGAACTCGCTGATTCAACACGGCTAAACTGGACCGAAGATGGACCGCGTCCGCTGACTACATTGATCTGGTATCCAGCCAGGCCGGGAACCCCCATGGAAACCGTCGCAGTACCACCCGGTGATGCATTGTTTGTTGGTGGTGAGGCGGCGTTCGGCGCGGAGATTGACGCTGTTAGACCACATCCGGTGGTCATGCTCTCTCACGGCACTGGCGGAGCAGCTTTTCAGATGATGTGGCTCGGCCGTGCTCTGGCCGAGCGCGGATACATCGCTATTGCCGTAGACCATCACGGGAACACCAGCGCGGAACCCGCAATGGACCCAAAAAGCTTTCTGTTCCAATGGGAACGCGCTCAAGACATCAGTGCTGTGCTCGATCTACTCCAGGCAGATGAAAACTGGTCACCGCTTCTGGATGCAACCGACATTTCAGCAGCGGGTTTTTCCATTGGTGGCTATACAATGGCTGTACTCGCTGGCGCGGTCACAAGCTATCAGCAGTTTCAGGAATTCTGCGCCTCAGATCAGGCGACCGCGCCCTGCGACGGTGTTGCTGAATATCCCAATCTGAATGCAGATACTGCCGACCTGATCGCACGGGAGCCGACATTGCTGGTTCGTCTGAGCGATGGATTTCTGAATCATTCCGACCAGCGTATCGCGAAGTTTGTGCTCATCGCACCTGGCCCTGGCATGATATTGACGAAGGACAGCCTGCGTATGCTGGAGCCCCCCGCGCTGATTATTGCCGGTACAGCTGATCCCGTAACGCCAATGCCGACGAATGCTAGTCGGATAGCGGACCTCTGGCAAAATTCTGAGTTGGCCGCGCTTCAGGATGTGACGCACTACGACTTCCTGGCTGATTGCACGCAGCGCGGTCTCGATGTCGTTCCGGTATGCCAGCAAGCCAGTCTCAATAAACAGTCGGCACATCAGCGAGCCATAGATCTGACCATCAGGTTTTTAGGTTCGGACTGAAGTCCACAGTAATTGCCGCTTCGGGGAATTGACGGTGTTCGTGAAATGTTTCACCGATACGTCATGCAAGCCAAGCTGCAATCTGATGACGCGCCCGTGCCCACGGTGATCGCTTTCTGCGGGAGCGAATTGCATCCGATGGCTGAGGGCGCGCTCTGGTGGCCTGCACGCAAAACGCTGATTGTGTCCGACCTGCACCTTGAAAAAGGCTCATCCTACGCTCGAGGCGGACAACATCTGCCGCCCTATGATACCCGTACAACACTCGGCCTGGTGAAACGCCTTGTGAGCGAGCTTGGCGCGCAAACGGTGATCTCTCTTGGCGACAGCTTTCACGATCCAAAAGCCTTTCAGCGTTTGTGTGAGCATGACGTCACCATCATTCGCGAACTGACGTCACAAACAGACTGGATCTGGGTGGAAGGCAATCACGACCCGATCCCACCCGAAAACCTCGGCGGCAGAGCCTGTCACGAATTGCGCATTGCGGGGCTGGTTTTCCGTCACGAGCCAAGCGGCGAAACAGGCGAGATCGCGGGTCACTTACACCCCTGCGCACGGCTTGCGGGACGCGGCGGAAAACTGATTCGTCGACGTTGCTTCGTAACGGATACGAATAGTCTGATCATGCCCAGCATGGGTGCCTTCACAGGTGGGCTGAATGTGCTTGATCCGGCTTATTCTCAACTGAGACGATCAGGACTGCGGGTCTATATGACGGGTGAGCGCCGTGTATTTTCTATACCTGTCAATCGGTTAGCGCCAGACCGCACCAGTCGTTCACACTGGCGCTTATAGTCTTCACATACTCGCCTGAACGGCCTTCAACTGACGAATAAGCGTTGGCGTCACCTGCACAGACTGCGGGAAACCATTCGCGCGCTGGAATGCCGAGATCGCATTTCGTGTTTGCGTGCCGAACTCTCCGTCCGCAACGCCTGCACCATATCCAAGATCATTCAGAAGTGCCTGCGCTTCGCGAACCAGCGCAGTCTGGGCGCTCTCTGGAACCGGGGCGCTCTGAACAGAGGTTTGTGTCGGGGCTGACTGAGTAGCCGGGAAGCGACCGTTCGCAATTGGATCGCTCGGTTGTGGTTGGAACGCTGCGGCCTCAGTGAGTGCACTTTCGACGACGACAGGATCCAATTCAGCACTCAGCTGAGACACTTTCGGCGTCGCACCAGAGTCGCCAGACTTTTCAGCGACAGCAAACCAGAAAAGCGCCTGACCAGGATTGGCCGAAATGCCCATTCCCTGCTCGTAAAGCACACCCAGGTTGAACTGGCTGTCGACGAGCCCATGCTCTGCAGCTCTACGGAACCATTGTACCGCGCCAGCATAATTCAGCGGGCCACCCTCGCCTTCCGCATAGAATACGGCGAGGTCATGCATGGCTTTCACATTGCCAGATTCCGCGGCGCGGGCAGTCCATTCTCGAGACTGGGTCAGATCGCGCGGAACGCCCTGACCGGCCTCATAAAGCTTCGACAGGCGATACTGCGCAACGGCAACGCCCGCATCGGCCGCTGAGCGGATTTGTGCGACACCTTCTGTAATGCGACCAGCGTCAAGCAGGGCCACACCCGTCTGGTAGGTCTCAATCGGTGTTGGCGCAGCTGGCGCGCTGACAGGCGCAGCAATAGTCTGCTGAGGCGGCGCGGTTGCTGCCGCTTCCCGCTGATTAAGGCTACGCGTCACGCTACTGGCATCTTCAACGACAGACGGCGCCGGCTCGACCTCTGGCTCTGGTGTGACGGTCCGCGCGACTGTCGGTTCTGGTTCAGCCCTTGGCGCAGGTGCAGACGTCGCTGTCGCTGTCGCTGTTTCAGCGGCACGAGGCGCTGCGGTCTCAGCTGGCATTTCTGCGGCGCTGACCTCGGAAGCAATTCCCTCAGCGGACTCATCGCCAGTTAACTCGCCCTGACCCATCTCGTCTTCAGACAGAGGTTCGGCAGCACTTGTTTCATCCAGTTCAGAAACATCCGGCATGATGATGGAGTTTTCATCTACAGCGCCGCGAGACGACGAACTGTTCAGAATATCGATCCCCGAATCCTGCTTACCACGCATCATCATGTAGCCGGCTGTCCCGACTGCAGTCAGCGCAAGCACTGAAGCAGCCGCAACCAGCGGAACTTTCGACCCACCGCCTTTGCCAGACGGGGTTTTCTTACGAGACGATTTTGCAGCTTTTTTGGGCTCCGACCCACTGCGCGCAGCTTCTCGGGCACGGCTCAGATAATCGAGCGCTGGCGCGCTTTCAGCCATTCCGAAATCATCAGCGCTGACGTCGTTCGGATCATCCAGTTCAGCAGCGTCGAGGTCAAAACCGCCATCACTCATGCTGGTCGAGAATTCATCGAGTTCCGCGTCAAACGACTCGTTCTGGACAGGCGCAGGCGAAAACGCGTCAGCATCATTCGCCCATGGGTCATCCGGGACAACATATGCGTCGGGCTCATTCTTGCTTGCCGGCGCTTTCGGTTCAGGTACAGGCGCAGGCGCCTCATCCAGATCATCAACCTGGCTGAGCTGATCTTCAAAGCTGGCGAATGACATGCTGGCTTTTTCAGCGCCAGAGCCACCAACGGGCGAAGAGAAATCTTCTACCGCCTGCAGTCGCTCAGCAAGAGATGCCATGGCTTTCTGGATCGGGCTGACCGTCGAGGCAGTTGCCGATTCAACCTGAGAAATCCGCTCCTCAACACCTGACACCGCCCGTTTGAGGGAGTCAGACTGCCGCGTTTCAGACTGCTTGATCTCGTCAGAAATCCGGTTGAGCCCTTCTTCCTGTTTGACCTGCAGCGACTTGGTCAGCGTAGTCACGTGGTCCGTGAAATCGCGAATGGCCGATGCACTGCGCTCTTCAGACGCCTCGACCCGACCGTTCAGTACATCGGCGAGTTCGTTGATCTTGGCGCTCACTTCATCAAGTGAATCGTCTGATCCGCGCGTTTCCAGATCATTCAGTCGTTTGTGGAAGGTGGTTGCGAGTTCCGAAATTTGGCCGCGAACAGAGCTGGAAAGTTCAGACTCATTACGCTCTTCGACAACGCGAACCCGTTTTTCGAGCGTTTCGGTCAATCTGGCGACTTCTTCAGCGATCGCTTCAACCGATTGCATCTGGCGCTGCTCAGCGCGGCGCAATCGTTTGTGCATCTCCGAAACAGCTGTATTCATTTCAGAGAAGGCCTCGGTCGGCACCGATGCGGCCTGTTCAATCTGTTCAGCCAGTTCAGAGCGCGTTTGCGCTACAGTGCCCGCCAGGTCAGTCTGAAGCGCCTGCATGCGCGCATCAAACTCATCTCGAAGGCTGGAGAAATTGTCATCAGCGAATTCGCGAGTCATACGCTCATCGAGCTGTGCGACAGATGTTTCGAGCCCTGCCAGTGCTGTGTCGGTCAGGTTTTCAGCTTCAGTCAGGCGCTCGGAAATCGCGTCCAGCGACGTATCGACACCGCTCAGGCGATCCTGAATATCATCACGGAACTTTTCAGCCTGCTCTTCGAGCCTGGACACAAGATCAAAGGCCTGCTCGGAGCGCTCTTCATTCTGAGCGACATGCTTGCTCATGCGCTCAACGCTGTCGGAAACTTTTCCGAGGGTCGAACCCACCTCCGTTTCGATCTTGCCGACCCGGTCATTCGTGAGGCGCGATGCCTCAGAGACATCAACCTCTACTTTGGACAGTCGGTCAGACAGGTGTTGGGTCCGGCCTTCCGAGCGAAGCTCAGCTTCTGAAACGGCTTTTTCAATTCGGGATGCCGCGTCTTCGAGAGACGCATCAACATCACTTCGAACCTTGCCGAGTTCGGCATCCAGCCCTTCAACGCGCTCATCGACAGCGCGCTGGCTGGCCTCGTGTGCCGACGACTGATCTTCCACACGTGTTGCGAGGCGCTCTAATGCGCCTTCAAGCGTTCTGAGGGCGTGAAGCGTCTGTTCTGAGGCATCATCCGTTTCAAGTCGGTTGATCCGCTTTTTCAGATACTCCTGCGCCTGACGTAATTCGTCATTCGCATGGTCAATCCGGCTTTCAATGGCTTGCTGAGAGCGTTCGGCATTTTCAAGCCGCGACATTGCCCCGCGAAGCGACTGCTCAATTCCGGAAATGGCGAGTGTCGAGCGGTTCTCTGAATTTTCGATCCGACTGGCGAGCTTGGTGATCGCCTCAAGGCCGCGCACCTGAGCATCCGGAACGAAACCTGTTTCCTCGAATATGTGCTGCTTTTCTTCGGGCTTCATGTTTTCCATTGGGCTCGTTGTGTCAGATGGGCCTGATTGAGCGTCTTCGCTTTCGGCTTCCAGAAGGAGTCGATTCAGATAGTCACCCAGCGTGACGCCCTCACTGCGCGCAGCCTGAAGGGCCGCTTCGCGCGCCTTCGAATCGATGCCCTTAACACTCCATGGTCCACGCGTTGCCATGGTCAGCCCTCACATTGGCGGTCTTACCGCAATACTAATTTGGAACCTAAAAGCACCCGTTCGTATTAAGGCAGAGTTAAGATTGATGAATCGCGAACCGCCCAAGTGAAAAACTCCTGACTCATCAGGCCCGCGCTTTCGAGTTACGTTGACGTGCGCGTAAAGGTGAACTACATTGCTCCTATGGCTTCTGATCGCTCCACCATCCCGCCCGAGAAACAGCGAACCTACACCATTAGCGAGCTGTCCCGTGAATTCGACGTCACGCCGCGCGCCTTGCGCTTCTATGAAGACAAAGGCCTGCTTTCCCCGGATCGCAACGGACAGAACCGCGTCTTTTCAAGCCGGGATCGCGCACGCTTGAAGCTCGTCCTCTCCGGACGGAAGGTCGGCTTTTCTCTGAATGATATTCGCGAAATGCTCGACCTTTATGATCTGGGTGACAATCAACGCGCCCAGCTTCGTGCGACGTACAAGAAGCACAAGCAACAGATCGAAATCCTCAACCAGCAGCGTCTCGAAATCGATGAAGCCCTGAAAGAGCTGCACCGCGGCGTCGACTGGTTGGAAAAGAAGCTGGCAACCATCGGCCCGGGCAAAGATGAACTGGGCACCATCAGCGCCTATGACGCGATCGCACGAGCCCAGCTCGAAGGCGAAAACGAGCCGTCATCAGCCTGACACCCCGACGACTTACACTCCCCAAGCAAGATCCAGGATATTTCACATGCCAAGATACAAGGCCCCCGTTCGCGACATGCAATTCGTCCTTCATGAATTGCTGAGCATTGAAAACTATTCAAACCTGCCAGGCTTTTCAGATGCCTCCCCTGACCTTGTGGACCAGATCCTCGAGGGCGGCGCCAAGTTCGCCGAAGACGTACTTTTCCCGCTCAATAAAGTCGGCGACCGCGAAGGCTGCACACGGAATGCGGATGGCACAGTCACCACGCCAACAGGCTTCAAGGATGCCTATAAGCAGCTGGTCGAAGCCGAATGGCTCTCGCTGTCGGCAGATCCTGAATATGGCGGCCAGGGCCTTCCCGCAGTTGTGAATGTCGCACTCAATGAAATGCAGAGCGCATCCAACATGGCGTTCTCCATGTATCCGGGTCTCACACACGGCGCTTATCAGGCGCTTCTGGCTGGTGGATCAGAAGAGCAGAAACAGACTTATGTCACCCGCATGATCAATGGCGGCTGGTCGGGCACGATGAACCTCACCGAGCCTCAATGCGGTACAGATCTGGGCCTCATCAAAACCAAAGCCATTCCACAAGAAGACGGCTCCTATAAAATCACGGGCCAGAAGATCTGGATTTCCGGCGGTGAGCAGGACCTGTCCGAAAACATTATCCACCTTGTGCTGGCCCGCATCGAAGGCGCGCCGGAAGGCATTAAAGGCATTTCGCTTTTCGTTGTGCCGAAATATCTGGTCAATGAGGATGGTTCTCTCGGTGAACGCAACACCATGCAGTGCGGCGGGCTGGAAGAGAAAATGGGCATTCACGGCAACGCCACCTGCGTCATGAATTATGATGACGCAAAAGGCTGGCTCGTTGGTGAAGAACACAAAGGCATGCGCACCATGTTCGTCATGATGAACGAAGCGCGCCTGGGTGTGGGCCTGCAGGGCCTTGCGCAAGCAGACATCGCCTATCAGAACGCTGCAGACTTTGCCCGCGACCGTCTGCAAAGCCGCTCCCTCACAGGCCCGGCAGCACCAGAAAAGCCAGCTGATCCGATCATTGTTCACCCGGACGTTCGCCGGATGCTGATGGACTCGCGGGCCTTCATCGAAGGCGCCCGGGCTTTCATTCTCTGGACCGCGCTTTACGGCGATCTGGAGCATAAGTCTCCGGATGAAAAAGTTCGCGAAAAAGCCAGTGACTATATGGCGCTCATGACGCCAGTCCTGAAAGGCTTCCTGACGGATCATGGTTTCAAAACGACGTCTGAATGCCTCCAGCTTCATGGCGGCATTGGCTATACAGAGGAAATGGGCGTCGAACAGTATATGCGTGATGCGCGCATTGCCCTGATCTATGAAGGCACGAACGGCATTCAGGCGCTCGACCTGGTCGGTCGGAAGCTCGCCGCGAATGGCGGCCGGGCCATCTTCACCTTCTTTGGTGAGATCGACGACTTCATTGGCGAGAATTCCGACAATGACGACCTGAAATTCGCGCTAGAGCCGCTGAAGGACATCCGTGAGAAGCTGCAGGAAGGCACGATGTGGCTCATGCAGAACGGCATGGCGAACTTCAACAATGCTGGCGCAGCGTCCACTGACTATATGCACCTGTTTGGCTACACGGCGCTCGCTTACATGTGGGCGATGATGTCCAAGACGGCGCTCGAAAAGAAAGATGGCAGCGACCCGTTCTATGAGAACAAGCTGATCACCGCACGCTATTACATGGAACGCATTCTGCCTCGCGGCGGCGCACATCTCTCATCGCTCAAGACCGGCGCTGACAACATGATGGCGCTTGAAGCTGAAGCATTCTGATCCGCAAATCAGAGATGGGAGCCACACATGACAGCATTTGATCCGAAGACATTCTTCTCGTCTGATGCGTCGTCGGCTCCCGCTTGCGCCAGGCACCTGCACTTTGAGTTTCAGGATGCCGATCAGGAACGCGGCTGGATCCGTATCAAGTTTACGCCCCAGCCCGAATTCCTGAACCCTATGGGCGTTGTGCAGGGCGGCATGCTCGTGGCCATGCTGGACGATACAATGGGCCCGGCAGTTCTGGTCAAATCTGGTGGCACGCTGGTGACCAGCTCGATCGACATTCACACACATTTCCTGAGGCCGGTCCGACTAGCACCGGTCTATTGTGAAGCAGAAGTCACACGCCTTGGCCGCCAGATCGCGTATATTGAAGGTAAGCTGTTTGACGAAAAAGGACGCCTCTGCGTCCGCGCGACATCCAGCGCAATGATTGCAAAATTTCCGATGGCGGAAGGCAACACCGATGTCTGAGAAGAAGATCCGGGATATGTCAGCAAGCGAAACGCGGCTGTACTTCGCAGCGAAGCACTGTCCATGGCCCTTGGAACAAGTCCAGCAGATCGCACAGCTGGCAAATTCAATTTCGTCAGACATCAATGTTTTGATGCGCGACATTGACGATCTAGCTGGTTTGCCGGGAACGGATGAGCGAAAACAGGCTAGTCGTATGTTGCGCGGCGCCGCTGACGCCCATAGCGGCATCTACGATATTCTGGCGCCCATTTATTCGAAGTTCCCTGAACTCGCACCCGAAAAAGTTCGCGCCGAATATCTTCCCGAAACATCTGAAAACAAAACCAATCCCACCCCAAAGGAGTAACGCCAAATGGCAGATGCATATATATTTGACGCGGTGCGAACACCGCGCGGGAAAGGAAAGAACACGGGTTCTCTCCACGAAATCACATCGCTCAGTCTGGCAACACAGACCCTCCAGGCCATTCGTGACCGCAACAGCCTCGACACGTCAAAAGTTGATGATGTGATCCTCGGCTGCGTTGCGCCGGTTGGCGAGCAAGGCTCAGACATCGCCCGCACAGCCGTTCTGGCTGCCGAGTATGCCGAGACCACTGCTGGCGTTCAGGTTGACCGCTTTTGCGCGTCGGGCCTTGAGGCCTGCAATATCGCCGCAGCCAAAGTCATGACCGGTGAAGCCGATATGGCCATTGGTGGTGGTGTCGAAGCCATGTCCCGCGTTCCGATGGGCTCCAATGGTGGTGCATGGCCGGTTGACCCGTCTGTTGCCATCAAATCTTACTTCGCGCCACAAGGCGTTTCTGCTGACCTCATTGCCACAAAATACGGTTTCAGCCGCGATGATGTCGACGCTTACGCCGTCGAGAGCCAGAAACGCGCCGCTGCCGCCTGGAAGGAAGGCCGGTTCTCCAAATCCGTCGTTCCTGTGAAAGACCAGATGGGCGCCATCATTCTCGATCATGACGAAACAGTGCGTGAAAGCACGGACATGCAGTCGCTTGCTGGCCTGAACCCGAGCTTCACCGGTCTTGGCGGCATGGGTTTTGATGAAGTCGTCAAACAGCGCTACCCGGAAGTCGAAGCGATCAACCACGTCCACCATGCGGGCAACTCGTCCGGCATCGTCGATGGTGCCTCAGCTGTTTTGTTCGGCACGAAGGAAATGGGCGAAGCCCTCGGCCTCAAACCACGTGCCCGCATCAAAGGTTTCGCTTCGATCGGGTCTGAACCGGCCATCATGCTGACAGGCCCTGCGCCGGTCACCGAAAAGCTTCTCAAAAAGCTCGGCATGAATGTCTCTGACATCGATCTTTACGAGCTGAACGAAGCCTTCGCAGCCGTTGTTCTGCGCTATATGCAGGCGCTCGATATTCCGCACGACAAGGTCAACGTAAATGGCGGCGCAATCGCTATGGGTCACCCGCTCGGTGCAACCGGCGCGATGATCCTGGGCACCATGGTCGATGAGCTGGAACGCTCTGACAAGGAAACCGCGCTCGTCACGCTCTGCGTCGGCGCAGGCATGGGTACAGCAACCGTGATTGAGCGGGTTTGATCGTGGCAAAGCGGATAAAACCAGAAGCTGGCATGGCCATCGGTTTGGGGTGCGGCGTCGCCATGGGGGCCGGCCTTTCAGCCGCCACCGGTCAGACGTCCATGCTTGCCGTAGGCATTGGGTGTGGGGTCGCCATAGGCGCCGCCATGACCGCTCAGCTGAAAAAGAAAGCCGCTGCCCAATCCGACTCCGACGACAAAGACAACGCCTGAAACTTCAGGAGAAATAAACAATGAATCTCACAACATTTACATTTGAAACCGACGCCGATGGCATAGCGGTCGCAACCTTCGACCTGCCCGGCAAATCCATGAACACCATCACTGGCGACGTGATGGAAGATCTCGCGACAATCGCGAAAGAACTCGAAACCAATGACGACATCAAAGGCCTCGTCATCACGTCTGGTAAAGCCTCTGGCTTTTGTGCAGGCGCGGACCTCGGCGAGATTGGTGGCCAGGATGCCTCAGCTCTGAAAGACATGAGCGAAGACGAGCGCCTGAAAGCGGCATTCGAGCGCGCATTCTCTCTAAACAAGACACTTCGCGCCATTGAGACCTGCGGCAAACCCGTAGCGTGTGCGGTGAACGGTCTCGCCCTTGGCGGCGGCTTTGAAATCGCCCTCGCCTGCCATGCGCGCTTTGCGGCAAATGACAATCCGAAACTGGTTTTCGGGCTGCCAGAATCCAAAGTTGGCCTGCTGCCAGGTGGTGGCGGCACACAGCGTCTGCCGCGTCTGATCGGCCTTATGGGCTCAAGCTCCTACATTCTTGAAGGCAAGAACATGAAGCCGCAGGAAGCCCTCGGCTTCGGCATTGTGAAAGAGCTTGTGCCGACTGCAGAGCTGGTCACAAAGGCGAAAGAATGGGTCAAAGCCAACCCGAATGCCAAGGCGCCATGGGATGAAAAAGGCTTCCGCTTTCCGGGCGGTGTGCCGAACCAGAAACCAGAGGCCACACAGATTTCCATGGTCGGCAACGCCATGGTCATGTCGAAAACATGGGGCAATTACCCGGCTCAGAAGAACATTCTGAAATGTCTTTACGAAGGCTCGCAGGTGCCAATGGATGCGGCGCTCCGTATCGAGACACGCTATTTTGTCGAGACCATGCAGACACCTGAATCAAAGGGCATGATCCGTTCGCTCTTCCTGTCATTGCAGGAGCTTTCCAAAGGCGCGTCCCGTCCGGTTGGCCCGGCCCCATACGAGATCAAGAAAGTTGCCGTCCTCGGCGCTGGCCTGATGGGCGCTGGTATTGCGCATGTTCAGGCAATGGCGGGTATCGAAACCGTTCTCCTCGACATCTCTCAGGAGAGCGCAGAGAAAGGCAAAGCCTATTCCAAGCGCATTCTCGACAAGGCGGTCTCTCGCGGAAAAATGACGCAGGAGAAGGCCGACAAGGTGCTGGCGAATATCACCCCGTCGACGGACTATGCGAACATCAACGGCGCTGACCTGGTGGTCGAAGCCGTGTTCGAGGACACAGAGCTGAAAGCCAAGGTCACGAAGATGGCTGAAGAACACCTTCGCGAAGATGCGGTCATGGGGTCAAACACCTCAACCTTGCCAATCACCGGCCTCGCAAAAGCATCTGTGCGCCCAGAGAACTATATCGGCATTCACTTCTTCTCACCGGTTGAGCGGATGGGCCTTGTGGAGATTATTCTCGGCGACAAAACTTCAGAGGAAACCCTCGCGAAGACGATCGACTATGTTCTGAAAATCAAGAAGACGCCGATCACAGTGAACGACCATCGCGGCTTCTACACCTCGCGTTGCTTTGGCACCTACACGCAGGAAGGCATGGAAATGCTGATCGAAGGCATTAAGCCTGCCATCATCGAGAATGTCGGCCGTATGTCCGGCATGCCGATGGGCCCGCTCGAAGTGTCTGACTCCGTTGGTCTCGACACTGCGCTGAAAATCGGTCGCCAATACGCCAAGGCGGCAGGCGTAGACGCCAATGAACAGCCGTCCAGCCAATTCCTAGCCTGGCTTGTCGAAGACAAGGAACGTGTCGGTCGGAAAGCAGGCAAAGGCTATTATGAGTATGACGAAAAGGGAAAACCTTCGCGCATCTGGCCAGACCTGTCAGACCGTATTGAGGTCAAAGTGGATGAATGTCCGCCAGCCCTCAAAGAGGAACTCACCAAACGGTTCCTCTTCCGCCAGTGCATTGAGGTTGCGCGCTGTTTCGAAGAAGGCGTGATCACTGATGCGCGCGACGCCGATATCGGCTCTATCCTGGCATGGGGCTTCGCGCCTTATTCCGGCGGCTGTGCGTCTTACATGGATCTCAAATGGGGTATCCCTGCATTTGTTGCCGAAGCTGACCGTCTGGCCGATGCTTATGGCGAGCGTTTCCGTCCGCCTCAAATGCTGCGCGACATGGCGGAAGCAGGAGAGACTTTCTATTCCCGCTTCCCACCGCCACAGCGTGAAGCTGAAGCGGCTTGACGCTCAAAGTTGAGTGAGCTAGCTGCTGAAGCTGGCTCACTCTTCACTTACATACAACGCACAATGGGATCTCAGCTTCTCAAAGCACGCATCACTGCCGTCCTGTGCTTTGCATTGGGCGGCCTGATGCTCTGGGCTGGGTCATCGACATCTTCTGGTTTGCCCTCCAGGAACGATCTCGCCTACGTCACCGCAAAAATCGACTATTTTGAGAGAGACCAATACGGGATCGATATCCTTGTAGGCCAGGTGCTCTGGTTTCGATATCTTTCGAAAACGAGAGACATGGACACGGTCTGGGCAGCGCTGGACACCGGAAAAACCGCCCGGATTGGCTTTGAACGTAGAGACATGAGTTCAAATCGTACGATCTTCAGCCTGGAAGTCGACGGCCAGACGGTTAGGTCCTATTCAGATATCGAGGAAGCCTGGCGCGGGGACAATCTCATTGCGCTGATTGTCGGCATGGCTTTCATCACCGGCGGGATCTTGTGCTTGTTGGTGTACAGAAAAAGACCAGACTAGGTCTCACCTGCGACTTTAGGCAAAATCCATCTCAGCGCGAAGCATCAGAGAGGCTGTGCTAATCAGCCACTCCAGCCCCGATGTGTTCATTCAGAAAGCTGATAATTTCCGCCAGCACTTCTTCCCGGTCTTCTTCATCCAGAATGCTGTGCCCGCGTCGCACGAAGGTGATCAACTCAACATCCACTCAGGTCAATATGACTACGTTTCCCACAAGCTTGGCGTATATTCGTTGACGAAACTTTCTAACTCTGAGGTGTCTGTCGGCTCTGCGATTGTGATGCCGCGACTAAATGATTTCAGTAGAGGATGCACCTCTGCATATCGACGCAAAAGCTCAATGTGTAGTCGGGTGCCCTCGGGACTGAAAGCATGGCTAAACGGCTCAAGGTCAAATCGATGTCTTTTGGCGCGCGCAATCAGCAACATATTGACTTCATGAAAGATCAGCTTTTGTTGATCAACCGTCACCTGCCAATTCCACGCACACTTGCACACTCCAAACATGGTGGTCATTACATACGCCAATCGTACTGAAAATGGTGGGTGCGTTGCAGAGGAAACCGAATTCAATGACCACCTTTCACTCTTGCTCATACTAACGAATAAGGTGACAGAAACTGAAATAATACGAAGCAAGAATGTTCGAACTTTTTCATTCGTTACGGCAAAAGTATTTTTGAGAACGCCTTCCCAATGCTTTTGATCAAACACAAAATGAATCAGCTTGTTGAGAGCACCTAAGTCGGCATCCATCTCTAGCGCGCGTCGGATGTCTTTCTTCTGCTGTTCTGAGTAATTTTGTTTGTAGTTTTCGCTATTTATTTACCCCAAATGACCGTTCGTTATGTGAGAAACCTCGTGCAACCAGACAAAACAGAAAGTTGCACTGTAGATAAGATCAACAAGCGTCCACTCTCGGTCACTAATTTCAGAATCTGCAAAATTTGGCGATTTATCTTCAGAAAGCACGTCCCAGAAAATTGACCGGCTTGTTACTTCTTCGAGCACTTGATCCATAAGCTTTGCAGGAAGGTCTAGTGAAATCCGAACTGCCGGGATGCCGCCCTCAAGACGAGCGCAAGCTAACTGAGGAAACTGGCCGGCGATTTCAGATCGAACTTCCACACCATACATCGAGCGAAATCGCCCAATCATAACCTTCTGCAGTATTTCGGATCTCTCCAAAATCAACTCGATGTAAGATTGATCGGTTAAAGCTCCCATGAACGCTCATTCCGCTAGCGCACTCTTGCTGGATCAATTAGCTCCCAGCCAAACGCGCATTTCGCGCGTTAGAGGCATTCTGATTCTTTCTCTGTTAGTTCAAAGAACTTGCTGACGGCTCGTCGAAATAGCAATGTAATGGATCGAAAAACTTTACAACCCGATTAACTTTGGCGGCGCCGCGTGCCGCCAGGACATCTGAAGCGCCGAACGCGCGGTCATCTCGCCCAGTGCATCCAATCTCATGCTCGTCGCACCTTTATCGCCCCCCCTTGTTCGGGACTTTGAAAAATACGTCAGACTCAGCAGCAACCAGCATGGCCTGTTCTTCGGGTGTCAGAAAAATATTCGAGAACTCATGATGCAGCGGCAAAGTCGCAAAGATCTTGCCTTTCGGTACGTACACACGAAAACCCGCCCACTCGAAGTGCGTTTCTCAATGGCAGACGGGAGTGACAATGCGAGCGTTCTAAGTTCATCGGCCTGCATCGCCCAACTCTCCAAACTTCTTCAAACCAGCCCCGCAGTCTAGCCCAATACCTCGCGAACTACAGATGGTGGCGGAGCTGGGACACCATCCCAACCATGTTTTCTTTGTATAACATTGGAGTGAACTATCGCTTTCCACTCACACGGGGCTGGAAACCTTCGGCGAAATGGTCTTACTGGAGAAAACGGAGGATTTCATGTCAGATACTACTGTGGGGACAGGCGAGAATACGCCTGACGCGCAAGTAGAGGCAAACAATGAAGGTTTCGGATCACGTGGATACCGAACCTATGTATTGAACGCCCTACTCTTCATCTACATTCTAAACTTTATCGATCGCGCTTTATTGTCAGTTGTGGCACGCCCGCTGAAAGCCGAACTCGGCATTTCAGATACAGCTTTCGGCCTTCTGACAGGATTTGGCTTTGCCTTCCTGTATACGATTGTCGGCATTCCGCTTGCCCGCGTCGCTGAACGACGGAACCGGGTCGCGATTATTGCGATTTGTGTGGCGCTCTGGTCTCTGATGACAGCCCTCTGTGGCCTTGCGACTGAAATCACCATGCTAGGCGTGACGATTGGCGGCTTCTGGGTGCTGTTGGCCTGTCGTGTCGGCGTCGGTATTGGCGAGGCAGGCTGCACACCACCTGCGAACTCACTGATCGCCGACTATTATCCGCCGAAGAAACGCTCTTCTGCCATGGGCTATTATGCCATGGGCGTTACGCTGGGGACTCTGGGCGCAAACCTGATTGCAGGTCCGGTCGCCGATAACTTCGGATGGCGTTATGCGTTCTTCATCCTTGGTATTCCTGGAATTTTCATTGGCCTGCTCCTCTATTTTACCGTCAAGGAACCACCTCGTGGGTATTCGGAACCCGGCGGCGCCAAAAAGGAAGTCGTTCGCGCGAGCTTCAACGAAGCCTTCAAGGAACTGTTCTCCAAGCCATCTTACTGGTGGATGGTGGCAGGCGCGACCATGGCGGCCTTTTGCGGTTATGCGATTTCTGCCTTCCAGTCACTCTACATCCAGCGCGCTTTCGGCCTGACGGCTGGCGAAGCATCTGTCTGGTTCAATGTGCCGGCCTATGCAGGCGGCGCGGTAGGCACATTCCTGCTTGGCTATATTGCGAGCAAAATGAAGTCCTCGAGCGCGGTTGCCTGGCTCTCTGCGGCTGGCCTTATCCTTTGCGTACCGTTTTTCGGGCTCGCCTTCACCTCTGGTCTCGGCATCATCTGTGTTGCAGGCCTCGCGCTGGGTAATGGTATTAAATACGGCTATCTGGCCGCTCAATATTCGATTGCAGCAGGCGTTGTTTCCATGCGCGTGCGCGCGACGTCTACGGCAATCATGCTGTTCGTCGTGAATCTGCTCGGTTATGGCCTCGGCCCACCAGCAGCTGGCATTGTGTCAGATCTCGCATTTGCCCCCGCGCTTGAAGAAGCCGGCTATACCGAGGTTCTGGACCGCTCAATGTGTGACGCCGCTGAACGGGCGGTCATCTTCGCGGAACGCAATGCCCGGATTGAAGCCGGACAAAGCCGGTCTTTCTGGACTGTTCTGACAGAAAATACGTCGAACCGGGAAAGCCCAATCTCTCTGGATGCCCGGAACGCTGTGTTGTCGGATCTGACGCGCCCTGTCACCGAAGAACAGTTTGTCTTCTGTCAGGAGCACAACCAGTCAAGTACTCGCATGTCCATGCTGTTCCTGACCGTGCTCTATGCGCTGGCTGGCATCTTCTTTTTCTTCTCAGCCCGCGGCCTGAAGCGCGACATGCCAGACAATGGCTAATCGCCAAAGACGGCTCTGAACGCAAAAGCCCGGCTCGTGCCGGGCTTTTCTTTTGGTCTCGTGAGCCCTGAGTTCAGGCTCAGGGCTGCAGCGCTTTATCCACGAAGCTGATGATTTCCTTCATCGCGTCTACCCGGGAATTTCTGGTCGACAGGCTATGATCCTGCCCACGCAGGATGATGAGATCCACAGACTTCCCGGCATCCTTCAGCGCATCTTCCATCCGCCGACTCTGGCGGGCGTCCACCACCTGATCCTGATCACCATGGATCAGTAGAACAGGCGCCTGAAAGGCCTCAGCCTTGTACTTGGGTGACACCTCTTCCAACTGATCGCGCGCTTCACGCACATCTCCTATCGACTCTGTCCAATAGTCATAAACCCAGTGGTCTCGTCCAAAGGATTTGAGATCATCGATCAGCATCACTGGCAAATCACTGACGCCTGCAATCGACACGACACATTTGTAGAGATCGGGTGTATAAGCCCCCCCGGCCAGCGCCGCATATCCGCCATAGCTCCAGCCGACAATGCAGATGCGCTCTTCATCCACCCAGCCAGAACGGACCAAACCACTGACGCCGTCAGAGATGTCGTCCTGCATGGCACGCCCCCACTCGCCCTTGCCCGCATCCTGAAAGGACCGACCAAAACCTGATGATCCGCGGAAATTCGGTTGAAAAACGACATAGCCCTGGCTCGCGAAATACTGCGCCATCCAGTCAAAGCCCACCTGATCATATGACGCTGGTCCACCATGCGGCAGAACAACCATTGGCAGATCTTTCCGGTCGGCCGAAGACAATCCGGGCGGCCAGGTCACAATAGCCGGAATATCAAGCCCATCGCGCGCTTTGTAGGAAATCACCGATGACTGAGCCACATCGGTGCCGCTGACATTGGGGCGCACATCCAGAAGGATGGAAACGCCACCTGATCCGCGGTCATAAAGAAGATACTGCCCCGAAAACTCGCCTGCCGAAACAAACAACAGAATGCGCGACCAGTCTTCGCTCCATGAGGCAATGCTTACGGAGGAGGGCTTCAACCCCTCTACGATATCTGCGAGATCGCTGTTCAGGTCCGGGTCAAGCATGGCGTATGATGGGCTTGTTCCTGAATAGCGAACCCCATGGACGACGCGGTTTTCATCGATCAGAACCGAGTCAATTTCCTTGTCGACCTCATGAAGAAACGGTCCGGAAACCTCACCATCTGACAGCCGCATCAGGAACAGGCCATTCATGTCTGACCCCTCTACACCGCTCAGGATCACAAGCTCGGAACGGTCGGGCGTCAGGCCAACAGGAGCCAGCTCCGGTATGGCGACTTCCTGCTCGAATATGGTTGTGGCCGAACCGTCCGAATAGCTGTGGACCGAGTAGATATTGCTCTCATTGTCATAATCAATACGGGCCAGCACATCCCCATCCGGCTCAACAAACCAGTCACGCGTGTAAGGCAACCCACGCACCAGAACCTTTCCGCGATCGCTGTCGACCTGACCTTCAACAAGTGAATACCGTGCCGTGTCGGTGCGCCCGATATAAGCAGGCATGTAAACCTCTTCCCCGTCATCAGACATGGCAAGGATCCGTCCAAGCCCTTCCTGCGCCGGGTGAAGGTCTTCCGTGCGATTGATGAGCTGAGTAATTCGCTTCCGTCCCAGTTTCACGCTGAAGGCTGACGCATATTCAAAATCGCCACGATAGCCGCGCCGGGACGTCATTTCGGACGCGACCAGAACGACATGCTCATCGCCAGCGAATATCAGATTGCGCGGCTTGAGGTCAGTGACTTCCAGAACGCAGTCTGATTGCCCGGAATTCAGATCGTAAATACAGAGGACTTCCTTGTCTCCATCTGACGCTATGACGGCCAGTTGATCACCATCATCAGAAAGGACTGCATTTCGATAGGCGGGCGGCGCGGCATAGTCTTCCAGTTTCGGCTGCGCGTTTGCAACAAAAGAGAAGCCACCACAGGCAAACACACAAGCGACCAGAAATTTACGCATAACGCCCCCTAAACTTAAATGGCGAGCCTAATACTTCTGGATGAAATGCCAATAAAAAACCGGCAATCAGTTGATTGCCGGCTCAGAATTTTTATCGAGTCACGTCTGTATCAGACATTGCCTTCTGTGATTGGGGTCAGAACAATCTCAACACGACGGTTCTGCGGGCTTTCGCCTGGAATTCCCGGAATTGGTTGGCTTTCGCCACGGCCATAAGCAGCCATCCGTACGGGACGCACCCCCTGCTGGTTCAGATATGTCTGAACCGCAACGGCACGACGCTCTGACAGATCCATATTGTACTGCTCAGGACCGTCTGTACTCGCGTGGCCGACGATATCAACCGCCGTAGATGGGAACTCACGGAGTGTGGCCGCCAGATCGTTCAGCGTCGGATAGAAGCTGGACTGAATGTCAGCACTGGACAGAGCAAAAGTGATGTCTGCTGGCGTATTCAGATAGATCTGATCGCCGCGACGTTCGACTTCAATGCCCGTACCAGCTGTCTGCGCACGCAGACGCTCTTCCTGACGGTCCATATAGCCGCCAACAGCGCCACCAGCGATCGCACCAACTACAGCGCCGATTGCCGCGTTGCGGCCATCATCACCACCGGCCAGCGTACCAAGGCCAGCGCCCACAACTGCACCTGAGCCAGCACCAATCAGAACACGGTCACTTGGGCGCTGCATTGTACCATCTGTTGCGCAACCTGCGACGAGCAGCGCACTGGCTGCCGTCGCGAATAAAATCTTTTTCATCCCGGATCCCTTTCATGTCGTCGAATTTGTCCGATGGCTCCACAACGCTCCGACAATGCGGATGTTCCATGCTTTACTGAAATGTCATCATTCCCAAACTTTTTGACAAGTTCGCTTGACAGACAAGTGAGCTTTACATAATGTCGTGTCACCCAAGTAAAGGAGATACAAATGGCCAACTACACATTCCAACAGGCAAACCGGCGATACAGGAGCGTTTTCTTCCCCCTTATCGCACTGTACGTTGTCGCCTGCATCGGCGGCGCGCTGCTCTTGAAAACGATGGAAGTTCCGCCGGTCTGGCTGAAGCCTGTCGTCGCCGTCTTCACCGTCGCGCCAATCTTTGGCGTGTTCTGGCTGGTATGGCGCTACATTCAGGAAACTGACGAATACACACGGCTCCGCCAACTCGAAGCTCTTTCAATTGGTGGGATGACCTGCGCCAGCGCAACGGGCGTTGTGGGCTTCCTGGAGCTTTATGATGCCATTCCCGCAGATGCCGTACCGACCTTTCTGTTTCTCCCAGTCTTCTTTTTCAGCTGGGGCGTTACAAAGTGGCTTCGCGGCGCTGGAGGATGTTGATCATGGAAAACAAACTTCGCGTTCTCCGAGCCGAGCGCAAATGGAGCCAGGCTTTTCTGGCCGAACAACTCGGCGTATCGCGCCAGTCGGTCAATGCGATCGAGACAGGAAAATATGACCCATCTCTTCCACTGGCCTTCGCCATCTCACGATTATTCAGCCAGCCTATCGAGCAAATTTTTCAGGATGATGCGGCCAACCTGACCGAAGCTGCAGAATAACCCGTCACCGTCATCTGCTACTGCACGAGCAGATGGCGGTTACTCCCGGACAGATACCAGGCGGTCAATTTGCTCGCTGAGCACACCATCGACAACCGGCGCGATCTGGTTCAGCGCCTGAAAGTCCGCGCCCGTCACGAAATACGTAAATGTGACTTCAGAGGTTCCTTCGATCTCAGACACCTCCTGCACCTCCATGGTCAGAACCGACTGAACGCCCATGCCTTGCAAAGGACCGAGCGGCGCATCAAACCGCACCATGAATTTTCCACCAAGAAAGCCGCTGGCAATGATCCGGCCATGCTCAACATCACCGTTTGCCCAGCTTTCGCGCCATTGGCCGCCCACGTCGCGCGAAGTAAGCGACAGGCTCGCCGCGTCGCCCGACCATGTATGCGCAGAGCTCCACCAGTCGGCGATGTCGAAAATTCGTTCGTATTGATCGAGTGCTTCGATATTGGAACTGCGGGTCAGCTTCAGTTCAAAACCATCAGGCGTGGCATTGACCACATCCGCTTGTGCCAGAGGTGATATCAGCAGGCCGAAGGCGCCCAAAATGGACAGACAGGTGGTCCTCATGATCAATTCACATTCGCGTTTTCATCTATCGGCAGATATTTGTCCAAAAACGCCCCCATCGCCGCAAGAGCTTCAATCCGGGTTTCGCGCCTCGACAGCCAGTGATCTTCGTCTTTTAGCCTGACGAATTCAACGGTCTTACTCTCTCGTTTCAAGGCGTTTTCCATGATTTCACTTTGCTCAATCTGAACAACTGTGTCGTCGTCTCCATGGATCAGAAGGACCGGCGCTGAAAATTGTTCAGCATACTTGACCGGCGAAACCACCTCCATTTTAGCTTGTCCGCCGTCCGGCCCGGCCATGACTTCTTTCCAATAATCCAGAGCGGTACTCCACTGTCCGTTTCTGTCGTATGCCGCTTTCACCATCCGCGGGAGGCTGGAAATACCACCGCCAGAAATGACACATTTGAAGCGACCGGCTTCGAAGGCTCCAGCGGCAAGCGCGGCATATCCGCCATAGCTCCAACCAGCGATGCAAACCTTTTCCTTGTCGACCCAGCCACGTTCGGCCATCGCATCGATCCCGTCGATCAAGTCGGTCTGCATCTTATTGCCCCACTCACCCTTCCCAGCTTGGTAAAAGTCCGACCCGTATCCCGTGGATCCGCGAAAATTGGGCTGAAGAACGACATAACCCTTACTCGCGAAGTACTGCGCCATATAGTCAAATGACACCGTATCGTGAGATGCCGGGCCACCATGTGGCAAAACCACCATGGAAAGCCCGCTCTTCTCGTCGGGTCGGATTTCAGGTGGCCAGGTCACGATCGCTTCGATCGGTATTCCATCGCGGGCGGCATACTCGATCGTATGGACGTCGCCGACACTTTCTTGTGGAATATCCGGGTACCGGGATCCGAGTTTCTGGATGCCTCCACTGTCACGGTCGATCAGAAAAAAGGTACCGGTCCCGCCAAGCCCTGTGTAGACAGTGAAAAGCAGCTTCGATTTATCGTCGGACCATGAAGACAGGTAGACCGATGCGCCGGGAATTTGACGAGCAAACTCGTTGTAGATCTGGTCAAGTCCATCGTCAAAAAAGTCATATGACGGGCGCGCTCCACCAAATCGGAAACCATCAATTATTCCGTTTGTGGACAAGGTCGAACTCACATCCTTGCCTCTGCTTTCGGACAGATATGGCTTGAGGGTGGGGTTATCCGGCGACAGCAGGTAAAACCCGTCGCCCTGTTCAGATTCATAGGTCGCCGCGATAAGGAAAGTTTTCTGATCCGGCATAACGCCAATCAGGCTGTAACGTGGACGCCTGAACTTGTCTCGAAAGATGGTCGTCCATCCGTCCACTCCACCCGGAACCTCGAGGATGTATTCGTCAGATTTAGCACCGTATCGTTCTCGAGCCAGAAGCGTTCCGTCAGTTCCGACCGCGTAATCCAGCGTCGTGAAGTCCCCGATGCTATGGATAACGCCTTTGCCATGACTGAGGCTTACCTTGAACAGATTGTACTCCCAACGTCCGAAAGTCCGCTGCGGCGCCCCCATGTAGACATAGTCTCCACTTTCATCGACCGCTGCGATCCATCCGACAGACTGTCTGTCACTGATGCCTTTCGTTCCGACGAGTAATTGCTTCGCTGACTGACGCTTGAGATCAATCGCATAGACCTCGGAGTACTCATATTTTCCGCGAAGACTGCCGTAATAGCCTGAAGTGTCGGTGCCACGTACGATCAGTTTGTCTTCATTGACCCAGATTGTTCCACGAACTTTCAACCCCGAAACGGGAACCTTTACTCGAGGCGTCATCGTCGCAAGATCAATGACCAGTACTTCAGTTCCCGTTTCCGTATTTTCAGTCACGGCTACTTGTTTACCAGACGGGGACAGTTTCATGTCTTCGAATCTGGGAAGCGCGCCAAATTGTTCAGCCAGATCTTGTGCCGACACAGATTGGTCTGACCAACAGACTATTGTAAGTATGAAACACGCAAAAAAACCGCGCATGACGCTTTCTCCCAAACGCTCCGTCTGGTTGTGGCATGTCAGTTTTTCAAGAGGAGATCAACTCAATCTATCAGGCCGCTTCGCCACCATCGCCGGAGCCGAGGCGGGCGCGTTTATGCTTGGCAATGGTGAACGCGATGGTTTCGAACAGACCCCGCACTTCGACTGGCTTGATAAGAAACTCGTCTGCGCCCTGTTCGAGACACTGCCCGCGAAGGTTCAGAGCCGTATCAGCCGTAACCACGATGATGGGTATTTCGGACTTTTCGTCCTCGCGTGCTCGGATCCGGCGAATGGCCTCCATGCCATCCATACCTGGCATGCGAAGATCCATGAGAATGAGGTCGTAATTTTCTTCGTCGATCTTGCGAAGCCCGGTCAATGCGTCCTCGGCTTCATGCAATTCAATCTTGGCGGCGGTGAGCATCTCCTTCACCACGCGTCGATTCATTGGATCGTCTTCTACGAACAAAATTCTCATCAATTTCGTCAGACTTCACTCCAGTAGGCCAAATATTAGCCTACCATATTCCTAAGTTATGTTTAAGCGTTAGCTTCAATTGGCATCCGCTATAACGTTTTGTTGTGTACTTCTAATCCCCGTTTCATCCCTGTCTGCCGCCAATAATTGTCTGATCGCAGACCAGATATGCTCCGGTTCATACTCGGGCACGACCACGCAGGAAACTCCCGAGTGTACTTCTGGTTCCGAAGTTCCAAGCACAGCCAGTTTCGTCGACAATTCTGACAAGTCTGTGCCGGAAGCTTCAAAGTCTGCCCACATCTGTTCCGGAAATATTGCCAGATGAAACTGACAACTTGTCAATTTTTCCGTAAAATCTTCAATCGAATCTGAAACATGAAGCCGGGCAACATCGTCGCGAATAAAGGCTTCCAGAACCATCTTCTGCATGAAGTCATCCTGGAAGATCAGAATGCTGGCATCTTTCGGTCCGGCGATCGGGCTGTTTCCATCAAGAGCCAGCTCGCCTGTTTCTGTCACGCCTTTTTCGATAATCGTCAGAGGAAGCCGCACGGTAAATGCAGACCCCTCGCCTGCCTGGCTTTCGACATCGATTGTTCCATTCATTGCCTGACAGAAGTTTCGACAGATCGACAAACCAAGCCCTGTGCCGGCATATTTCCGCGTCATCGCACCGTCCACCTGGTGGAATGGCTTGAAGATGTTCTCGAACTCATCTTCAGGAATACCAACACCTGTATCTTCGATGCGAACGGAGAGGACGCCCGGGTCGGCAGCATCATCATAGCCTGCAACCACACGGATCTGCCCGGCTTCTGTGAACTTGATCGCGTTTGAAAGCAGATTGAAGAAGATCTGCCGCAAACGTTGTTCATCAGCCTCGACAAACTGAGGGCAGTTCCCCAGATCGACCTCGAAACCAAGGCCCTTATTGCTGGCATTGTCGCGCCAGAGCAGACAAGCCTCGTCGATCAGCTCACGAAGCTGGACCTCACCAATATTCAGCGTGACTTTGCCGGTTTCGATCTTGGCAACATCCAGCAGGTCATCAACAATGGCCTTCATCGACTTGCCGGCGGTTTCAACAACGCTCAGTCGTTCCCGAATTTCAGGTGAAAGCGACTTATCCTGCAAAATCACCTGAGACATGCCAAGAATGCCGTTTAGCGGCGTTCGGATCTCGTGACTGGTGGTCGCCAGGAATTCGGTTTTGGCATTGTTTGCCTTTTCAAGCATGCGGTTTGAATCGTTCAGACGGTCATTCACGCGTCCGATCGCGTCACGGCTGCGGCGCATAGAGATATAACCGGCAAGCAGGAAGCCGAGGATCAGAATTGCGCCAATACCAACGCCAGCAAAAATCAAAGTGCGCTGACGTGTACGCGCCTGTGCAATCTCAACATCCTGCTCGAGGCGCTGAAGTCTGAGCTGTTCGATACGCAGTTCCTGGTTCGTAAAATCAAACTGCGCGGACATCAGTGCAGAATTGGTTGATGCAGCGAGGCTCATCGCCTCGTCTTCCAAGCGCTTGAACGCCTCCAGATGCACCAGAGATCGGTCATACATATCGAGCGTCTGATAAATCTGATAGGCGTGCTCGTGCATTTCCTTGTAGAGCAACGTTGTCTGGCGGGGATCGACACCCGAAAACGTCCGCTCGATAAATCGTCTCGCCGCCTGAGCATCTCCGCGCTCATAGGCAACCTCGGCCTTAACGCCCCAGAGAAACGGCTCCCAACCCGACAATTCCCCTTCAGGCATCCGGTCCAGACCCTGATCCGCAGTTTCCTCGGCAAGATCATATTCGCCGTTCAGCGCATAGGTGTGCGCAAGGTTGGTGAGAATGCGTGCGACGATAAAATCCGGAGCGCCCTGCGTGTTCGCAAATTCAAGAGCCTGTTGATAGAGCTCACCCGCTTCTTCATAGCGTTCCAGGCCACGTAAGGCGTTCGCCTTATTGTTCAGGTTGAAGAAGACAAATTGCGGGTCGTCATCATACACTTCCATAGACTGATCGTAATACGCGATGGCCTGCTCAAAATCGCCAGCGTCCACATGAATGTCGGCAAGCTTTTGAAGTGCGCTACTCTGACTACGGAAGTCGCCCTCAGCACGCAAAATATCCAGCGCGAGCATCAGGCTTTCGAGAGCCTTCTGAATTTTACCGATACGCTGAGCGATCCGTCCGCGCGTTAGCAGAATATTGCCGCGCAGATCATTGGCTTCGATATCGTCGCCCAGAACTTCGAGTGCCCGGTCGACCATGGGCTCCGCCTCTAGTGGCGCATTCGTTCGGTTGAGCGCTTCGGCTTGCAGCCAGTAAGACGTCGCCAGTCTGCGGGCACGTTCTTCTTCGGTTGCACGCGCTGGCACAAATTGTTCAGCTGTCCGCGCTCGCTGAAGCGCAATCGCAGGTGCTTCGACCATATTGCTGCGCGCCTCGGCAATGGCGGTGTCAAAATCTGTCCAATCGACGTCGGACATGATTTCAGAAGTCGGATCAGCGGGATCAACGGCATGGGAGACCCCCGAGAGAGCTCCTAACGCACAGAGTGCGATCAACATATGCCCGCGCCGAGACACCATTCTGCGTCCTTCAGAAAAACTGACGGAAAGACTCACACAACTTTCTGAATTTTCCGTTCATTTCTGTTAACCTCGATCAAGTTCAACAGATTGGCGGACGCGGTCAAGAGGCATGATGACGCCTGCGTCATCATGCAGATTGCAGACGACTCAGGCTTCAACCTTAGCTTTCAGATAGTTGGATCAGAACTTTATGGAGAAGCGGGCACCGGTCGCAAATTCCGGATTAAGCGCGTCGGCAGACCCGTTTCCAGCAGTCACATCAGAACGCGTGAAGGCCGAAACTTCGCCCATGCCATCAAACACAGGAACACCATAACTGAGTTCCAGATTCAGCGTGCGCTGCGCATCTGAAATACCCCAGGTCTGGCTGACCACGCCGAGCTCTCCGGTTTCGCGATCAACAACCTCTACACCGCTATACAGGAAAGCGCCGTTTTCTACTCTCAACGGCTGAGACAATGTCAGACGCGCCCGGTCCTCATCAGAGAACAAGCCATCCTTACGAAGACCAATCGCGAAGGCAGACGATGTCAGACCGCCGTCAGCCAATGAGAGCAAGCCGCTATTGAACTGCTCTGCTTCGGTCTGACCGGAAGTTGCCGATACGCCAAGCGTCAGGCTGTAAGGCAGCTGGACATCAGCACCGAACGTCATTGCGGTGGTTGTTGCGCCGCCATCCAGCGAGAAGATACCCGTGCCCTGATCGCCCAGAACGCTGTTCTTTTCACGCAATTGCGTGTAGCCGAGCGACAGCTTGACCGCATCCGTTGCCTGATATGACATCGAGATATTGGCCGCCTGAGCCGCATAGTCGGACAGACCGTCACCATTGTAGAGACGCACTTCGGTCAGCGGATCAATGTATGAGTGGTCGTCGCTTGTCTCGGTCACACTGGCCGCGAGGGATAGTTTCTCGTTAAGCGGCAGAACACTGGAGAGATAGGCACCACCGGATGCCAGACCCAGGAACGGATTCACACCGCCAGTATCGACATCGAAGTCAGAATAGAAGCCAAAGACAGCGCTGGAATTCAGACGCGCCGCCGCATCGCCCTGACCGAAACGGAACTCGGTGCCGGTTGTCGTTTGGCGAACCACAAGGTCTGTCTGGAATGGCAAAGCATTTTCGCGAATGTCTGTGCCAGGAGCATATGATGCCGCGCGCATGGCAACAGCCCATTCGCCGTTCAGACCAAGATTGGCCTCATGGCTTTCAACGTCGCCAAAGGCAGATCCACCAGATGCCCAGTCAACAAACCGCTGATAGAGATGGCGCTGGAATTTCCGGTCCTGATCAATTTGATCCAGTACGGAATCCTGCCCGAAGAGCTGGCTAGACAGTGGAATCCGGAAATCACGGAAGGTATCGCCAACTTCCTCGATGGCGACGACATAAGCGCCATTTTCCTCAAGGCGGACACGATCCGCGCGGAGGAAGGCATTCTGGATCCAGTCTGCCGATTTACCGCGGCGCAAACGTCCGTCTTCAGATCGGGAGTAATAGTAAGTGAGGTTTTCCCAGCTGAGCGGAGACAATGCCGCTTCAACGTCGAGCATCCCCCAGCCATAAACGCCATCGACCCCTTCTTCGCCAAGGTCCTGAGCAGATTGCAGAATAACATCAACGGTTTCTTCGCCGTGCGACTTCCACCACGGCCATGCGCCATGAACCAGCGCTGCAGTACCGGACACCAGAGGCGCCGCGAAAGACGTACCAACCTGACGCGTCACGCCGCCCTGCCCATCTGAAACCAGAATGAACTCACCTGGCGCAACAAGGAAGTTGTATTTCAGCTTGTTGGATTCTGCGCAGACACCATCAAACACAGCGCAGGCTTCACCCGGCGTGTTCGACCAGCTGGCGATCTCGCCATCAATGCCAGTTGCTCCGACAATGATCAGTCGATCAAGCGCCGCCTGACTTGACCATGCCACGTCACCCGGCTGTACAGCACCTTCATTACCAGCCGCTTTAACGAAGATCGTGCCTTCGCTCGACGGGTCAGAAACAACACCGCCCAGAATCGACGACCACTCTTCAGACAGCACACTGCCCGGAACACCGAGCGACATGTTAATCACACGCGCATCATTATCCACGAGCGCATTGATGCCGAGCTCGACATCATTCCAGCCAGCCGTGTTGGTCTCGTCAAACGGGTTGTAGGTCGCAACGCTGGCATTTGGCGCAATGCCCATAATACCCCAGGTATCATGTGGCGCGATCATCAGGCTGATGACTGCAGATCCGTGCGTATCTTCGCTATCAGTTGCATACCCGCCGGAATAGATCACATCATGCGACAGCAAGGTCTCGTCCGTGATGCCAAAGTCCAGAAGACCGATCACCGATTTTGTCTGGTAATCATGATCCTGAGTCAGCGCTGGCGACCAGTTAACCTGACCCATCCAGTTATCCACGCGGTCCATCCCGGTGAACAGCATCAGCGTATCATACCACTCCACAAAGAACTTCGCGCGATCAGTCGCCGTCATACCTGACAGGGTAGACGCGTCAGTCGGATCAATACCGTATTTCTCGAAAACGTCCTTGGCGAAGCCTTCGTAGAAATCCTTGCGCGTCATCAGCGCAACAGGAACAGCAAACTGGTCCTGACTCATATTGTAGAAGTCGCCGAGCTGGCTCAGAAGGAGATCATAGTCTGCCGCATTGGCCTCGCTGAATGTATCCAGCGATCCCCAGAACGTATCAAGGCTACCCCAGAAGGTATCGAGACTACCCCAGAAGGTATCGAGTGAGCCCCATTGCTGGGTCAGGCCTGACTCAAACGTATCCAGTGAGCCCCAGAAGGTATCAAGACTACCCCATGAGCTGTCGAGATTTCCGTTGAAGGTATCGAGGCTACCCCAGAACGTATCGAGCGAACCCCAGCTTGGATCAAGAGACCCGTAGAAGCCCGAATAGTCACCGCCCTGAGACGCGTATTCTGCATGGAATGTATCGAGGCTGCCCCAGAAGGTATCAAGGCTGCCCCAACGTGGATTGACCGAACCATCAAACGTATCGAGCGAGCCCCAGAACGTATCTAGGCTGCCCCAGAACGGTTGATGATTGCCTTCAAAAGTGTCCAGCGAGCCCCAGAAAGTATCGAGGCTGCCCCACATTGGCTGCCCGTCGAACGTATCGAGCGAGCCCCAGAACGTATCAAGGCTGCCCCAATAGGAGTCGAGACTCGTGTGTTCAAAAGTGTCGAGGCTACCCCAGAATGTATCGAGCGGCCCCCAGAAAGTATCAAGACTACCCCAGGACTGATTGACTTCACCCTCGAAGGTATCAAGCGGACCCCAGAACGTATCCAGGCTACCCCAGAACGTATCGAGCGACCCCCAGAATGTATCCAGGCTGCCCCACTGCGTTGTCGGCCTCGCTGAAAGCGGCGCAAGGCGGGAAGCCTCCGGCACGCTCTGATAGCTGAACGCCGTCTCAGGTGTTTCTGCATGCGCAAAAAGCCCGCCAGACGCAAGAGTCAGGCCAGCCAGTGCAACTGAGGAATACAGTACGCTTTTCATCACTTCATTCCCATGCGCGCAGCCCCTTGCGCTGAATGGATCGAGTGTTCTTCTGAACAGGGGTCTACCAGAGTTTAAGTTAAACAAATTGAAACTAAGGTAAACAGATAGTTAACCAGAAATACCGCCTTTTTCGCGAAAAGGTGTGGATAAATAGGGGCTTATTAGCGGAATTTGATGCAGTTTTCGGCCAAATTGCTATTTCTGGGCGTTTTTTATCGCTTTTCCTGAAAATATTGATCTAAATTTCGTTAACCTTTTTGTTAACGATTTCACTCGTATTTTTAACTTTTGAAGTAATCAATTGTCCTTATACGGTGTACTTTACTTATAAAAAAACCGGCTCGCTGAGGAGCCGGTTTGATCTTAATTTGATGGCTCGCTTTATTGCTGCCCGCGTGCACGCATCAGACGGTTGATCGTGATGTATTCCTGCTTGTCGATAGCGCCATCACTGTTCATATCCATGCGCTCGAAATTCGCCTTCATGCGCTGACCCAACATGCCTTTCAGTTCTGCTTCCGTCAGACGGCCATCAATATCGTCGTCCAAAGCTGTAAAGAACCGGGTTTCCTCAAGTTCGCGCGTCTGCTCAGCAAGAAGATTATCCGTCGTCTCGCCCTTCCAGCGATAGGTCAGAGATGTATAGAGCATTTCTTCAAAGCTCTGATCCCCCCAGGTGACCGTAATACCAGCATCCGGATTGGCTGGATTGGCTTTGGAATTGTCATAGACATATTCCGCAATCACCTTTGTTCCGGCCGGCAGCTCCAGCGGTTCGTCCCAGGCATAGCCGCGCTGCCAGTTAAAGTCATAGCGCGGCAGATTCAGGACGAGCTCTTCGCGACCGTCCGGGTACAACACCGTCAATTTTGACGAATAGCCGCGATAATGGGCATGCGGAAAGGCCGATGTCAGGATCGCGTCATATGGAAATTCCATATAGGCCGTTTCCGAATGACGGGCCTCACCCGGCGGTATCTCAATAGACGCGTCCAGAATGACAGCCGTACGGTTCAGGAGTTCAGGCTTGTCCTGGAAATAGAAACCGATCTGGGTGACGTCTTCTGCTTCCTTGCCATATGGCGTGTAGTGCACCTGAAAGCCGATGGCTCCACCAGCAGGGAAGGGAACGCCGGTATTCTCGGCTTGTACGTTTGATTCAGCGCCAACAGCGTAGCCGCCGGTTGAGAATTCCCACAGATCGGTGGTCCCGAGGCCGTCTTCCGGCATGTCAGAGATGTAGCCTGACAGCACATGATGCACAGACTGACGGTCTCCGGCCTTGATGGTCGTCGCCTTCAGCCATTTGTCTTCCGTCAACGGGTTTTCGATCGCCGGGTGCACATAATCCACCACACCAGTCGCCGGAACCGTATAGGCTGGCAGTGTCAGGATGAGGTCAGGCTCGCCGAGTGGCCAGTCAGGCGCGTGAAGGTCCAGCCCGACAAGCGGGTCTTCGCCTTCCCCGCGTGGTGCACCGTCTTCCACCCAATGAACAATGGTTTTGATCTCTTCACCACTGAGAGATCTGTCACCGTGGAAGGTTCCGATAGCCGGGTCAGCATGCCAGGGCGGCATGCGGTTCGTCCGGATGGTTTCCCGGATCATTGGCGCCCAGCCAGCAATTTCCTGATATCCGCCAGTCATCGACCACGGGCCGATGCCGCCCGGTTGGTGGCATTCAACACATTTCTCTTTCAGGATCGGCGCAACATCCGTCGAGTAAGAAATCGGCTCAGCCGTCATGCCTTTTTTTTTGCGTTCCGGAAAATTGACCATGCAGCCAGCACGAATAGCCGGCGCCTCGGTCGTGACCTCATCACCCGCAATCACAGCATCAAGTACATCGCGAACGTAAGTTTCAGTCGCTGTCGGCCGCTGGCGCTCATAGGTCTGGCGATCATTCAGCGGGCCATAATATTCAACCTTGAAGCCCTTCTTCGGGTTGATGACATAGACTTGCGCCGTGCGATCAAAATTGAGCTGCTCGCCAACCAGCTGGTTTTCGTCCTTCAAAATGGCGAAGTCATATCCGAACTCTTCTGCTTCGGCCGCGATTTCCTCGCGTGTGTCCTGAAGATTTGAATTCAGCATGAAGAACTGCACATTCTGCTCAGCATAGTCTTCACGAATTTGCTTCAGGTCCGGCACCGCGCCGCGAACAATCGGACAGCCATTGCCCGCCGTCATGATCACGATGGCATCTTTGTCCTTGTGATAGAAAAGCTCGTGGCTCTCTCCGTTCTGGTCAATCAGCCGGAAATTTTCAGCGTAATCTGCGCCATGCCCCAATGGTGTATCCGCATTCGCCATCTCCATGCCTTCATGCATGGAATGATCCATCGCGCCATCAACCATGTCATTCATATCGTGCATGGAATGGTCGCCATCGGCCATGTCAATACCACTATCTGATTGCGAACAAGCGGCGAGCATGACTGCAGCCAATGCAGTTGCCGCCAGAAGTGAATAGCGAGTCGACGTCATTTGGGTGATCCTCCCGAGATCGTGCTGAATATTTTCAGTGTCTTGCCGTCAGACTATCAAATGTGCCCCCTTTACTTCAAGAGTGACGTAAGGGCAGGCCACGAAAGCGTGTTCACAAAGCAGTGACGCTTTTCATCTGCGCCCTATATTGAATTCATGATTTCTGCGAGCCAGCTTCTTCAGCCGACCCCGAAAGGGCTCTATTGCCCCCCGGGTGACTTTTATATCGATCCGGTGGCCGCGGTGGATCGTGCCGTCATCACTCATGGTCATGCCGATCATGCCCGCGCCGGGCATGGCGCCGTTCTGGCGACACCAGAAACACTCGACATCATGGCTTCCCGATATGGCGAGGCGTTCACACCGACGCGCCAATCCGCCGAACTCGGCGAGGTTACTGATATCAATGGTGTGAAGGTCTGGCTTGCCCCCGCTGGCCACGTCCTCGGTTCAGCGCAGGCTGTGGTCGAATATAAAGGCCTGCGCATGGTCTGCACGGGCGATTTCAAACGCCGTCGCGACCCCACCTGCACCGGATTTGAGGTCGTGCCGTGCCACGTCTTCATTTCTGAAGCGACATTTGGCATTCCCGTATTCCGCCATCCTGATGACCGGGATGAAATTGCAAAGCTGCTGAAGAGCCTGACACTCTTCCCGGAGCGCGCTCATCTGGTTGGCGTTTATGCCCTGGGTAAGGCGCAACGCGTGATCCGCCTGATCCGCGAGGCGGGATATAAGGACACCATCTATATTCACGGCGCCCTGAAAGCGCTTTGTGACCTATACGAAGGCCACGGCATCCCGCTCGGGCCGCTGGAACCTGCAACCCTCGAAAAGGGTCAAGCCAAAGAACATCAGGCCAAGTTTGCGGGCAAAATCATTATGGGCCCACCATCCGCCTTTCGAGACACCTGGGCCCGGCGCTTTCCGGACCCGTTACTGGTTTTCTGTTCCGGCTGGATGCGGATCCGCCAACGTGCCAAGGCAGGCGGCGTCGAACTCCCGCTCATCCTCTCAGATCATGCCGACTGGGACGAACTCACCCAGACAGTTCTTGATGTGAACCCCGACGAACTCTGGGTCACCCATGGCAGAGAAGACGCCCTCTGCCGCTGGGCGGAACTTCAAGGCTATGCCGCCAAACCCCTCCGCCTCGTCGGTTATGAAGAAGAGGGGTGACCGATGTTGTAGGTCGAAGTCGTATTGAATCTACGAATTTGTCGGATCAAATCGTATAAAGACCATCCCCACCAGGCTATGACCGTTCCGTAGATTAAAATCGTCATCACCATGCCTGTGAATGGTTTCTGGCCTCGGTCCGAAAAGCCAAACCACATAAACCTCGCCAGATCGAAAGGTGCCACAACAATTTGTTGAACCGTGTCCAACAAAGGCCTGTCTCCGTATTGAACACAGCTTCCAGGTGGAGGGCATTCCTTTAGTAGAGCAATCAACCAGCTCGCCCCCCACCAAAGAGCCGTGGCGCAGAAAAAAGCAATGCAGGCGAGGACAAGCGCGGCGATCCGCTCCTGCTTCTTAGGCGGCGCCTTTTTCGATGACATACCCTCAAACCTTCAAATATCTCGGATTAACACTTGGGTCGGGGCGCGGTGTCATGCCGGTGAGTTTACCGATCACCCATTCAAGCCCGCGGAATAGCTGAATGCGCTCCAGAAGCGGGTTCAGATAATTGGTCATCACGCAATAATTGCTGTCCTTCGCATGCCGGTGATGTGCTGCATGATGCATGTGTGACTGCATCAAACCTGTTTTCTGCAGAAACGTGATGATCTTCCCGTTTTCTTTCGGGCTACGATGCGCGCTCGCATGAACTTCATTTGCGCACACGCCAAAAACGACCGCTGATATCGTAATCAGGTTGAGCCAGCCCAGCGCCCAGAAAGCGGCCAGAAATCCAAATCCGATGAACAAGACCTCCCGGTTGCGGGTCCAGAGCGTCCCACCGAGAAAGCTGCGCGGGGTCTTATGATGCTGCAGATTTTCCCTGATTGTGTGTCCGATCACAGGCCATTTCGGATCGCCATACCGGTCTTCCGCCCAATGCACGACGCCTGACACGAAGTCGGCAATGAATAAGCCACCCAGCATTTTGAATGCCGCAACGGCGGTTGAGCTGACTGCTGTCACAAACATTTTCCACCCCTTCCCGGGTTTCGAACCGGGCACCACGCCCAAGTTTGTGAGCGTTTGCTCTCATTGAAATATGGCCGAAAAATGGTATGTGAGCGCTCATTTATTAGTGAGCTGATTTCTAATGAAAATCTCTGCTGCGTGGCATGATGCGAACATTGCGCGGATGCGCCGATTGCCGGTTTTCAGGGATAGGACGCATCACTTCGTCTGCATTTGCAATGGCGCCTTTCAGCGGATCATTCTGGAAATCCTCTGACAGAAGGCTGAGATCATTCGTCCGGTCGATCAGCCGATTGGCAACGATATGGGTCACATTATCGGCGTACTGAACGTAACCTTTGATCTGCACAATCCGTGCGCCCATCACGATAGCCCGGTCCCGTTTCATGATCTTGGGCCAGACCACGATATTCGCAACGCCGGTTTCATCTTCAATTGTCATGAACACCACGCCTGAGGCTGACCCCGGCCTCTGCCGGACGAGCACGACGCCCGCCACATCTACCCGTCGCCCATTCCCCAGCGCCACGGCCTCTGCCGTCGAACAGATACGCGCCTGCCTGTAGCGCTCCCGCAGAAAACTCATCGGATGCGCCTTCAGGGAAAGCCGCGTGGTCTGATAATCCTGCACCACATGCTCAGAAGCCGGCATTTCAGGCAGTTCGACCTTCTTCTCTCCACCTTGCTCCCGCGCATCGGCGGCCGCGAATAGAGGGAGTGTCTTGTCAGCCGCCTCACCGCGCACATCCCACAAAGCTTCGCGCCGGGATTTGTCGATTGAACCAAAAGCGTCAGCCGCCGCGAGCAATTCCACCGCCCGCCGTGAAATACCAGAACGGCGCCGGATATCCTCGACACTCTCATACCCCTTACCTCGCGCGGCGATCAGCGCCCGGACCTCCTCCTCCCGCAGCCCTGTCACCTGCCGAAAACCGAGGCGGATTGGAAGGATGGGAATGATCTCATTGTTTTGCGCCCCCCTCATCCCAAACCCTTCTCCCCACGAGGGGGAGAAGGACTTTCCACCGACATTTTCCTCTGGCGCCACAAGCGACCGCGGAATTTCATTATTATGCTCGATGCAGTTGCCTCGCGTTTCGCTCGCCGCATCTGCGCCCGACCCTTGGTCGTGTGGAGCACCACACAAACGACTGTGCAAGCGCAAGTCGCCCTGAGCCGCAGGTGAAGGATGCGCGACTGAGCACTCAGAAACAGACAGCTCCGAGCACTCAATAACACTATCCCATTCCGAAAAATTCACATCCACAGGGCGAACCTCAACACCATGTTCGCGGGCGTCGCGGACAATCTGCGCCGGGGCATAAAACCCCATGGGCTGGCTGTTCAGAAGCGCCGCGCAGAACACCTCCGGATGATGGCATTTGAGCCAGGAAGACACATAAACCAGAAGCGCAAAGCTCGCCGCATGGCTTTCGGGAAAGCCATACTCCCCGAAGCCTTTCACCTGATCGAAACAGCGCTTGGCGAATTCGCCATCATAGCCGCGCGCCACCATACGCCCGACCATCATGTCTTCGTAATTCTGGATGGTACCAACTTTGCGAAACGTCGCCATGGCGCGGCGCAGACCATTTGCCTCTTCAGGCGAAAACTTCGCCGCATCAATCGAAATCTGCATGGCCTGTTCCTGAAACAGAGGCACGCCCAGCGTCCGTTTCAGAATACGTTCCAGCTCATCTTTGGGGCCGTATTCGGGTGCGGGGCTGGGGTAAGCCACCGTTTCCAGCCCTTTTCGGCGACGCAGATACGGATGCACCATATCCCCCTGAATGGGGCCAGGTCGGACAATCGCCACCTCAATCACCAGATCATAGAAACATCGCGGTCGAAGGCGCGGCAGCATGTTCATCTGCGCCCGGCTTTCCACCTGGAACACGCCCAGACTGTCCGCTGCACACAGCATGTCATAGGTTTTCGGATCTTCGA
>NZUJ01000125.1 GCA_002701295.1 Ponticaulis sp.
CCAGAACACGCGTTGTCCGACTGGTGCGTCCGTTTTGCCGCCAGATGTGATCGTGTCCACCACAAGTGCGCCAGAGTCTGCCGAAGTCACGATGAAGACGATCAGCAGGCAGACGGCGGCGATCGAGCTGATCATTGAAAATGGTAGTTCAGCGAGCATCTGGAACAGGACGATTGAAGAATCCGTCACCTCATTGGCGAGTTCACCAATGCCCGCATCGTGCTGACCAATGGCCGTTTCACCGAATGCCGTGAACCAGACAACGCAAATGGCGAATGGTGCCAGGAGAACAACTGAAAAGTATTCCCTGACCGTTCTGCCTTTTGAAATCCGGGCAATGAACATCCCGACAAACGGCGACCAGGAAATCCACCAAGCCCAATAGAAAATCGTCCAGTCATGGAACCAGTTCAGGTCAGGCCGGTCGCGCCAGTCTGTCAGTGCGGGCGTGTCCGTTACATAGGACCAGAGATGTTCGCCAAGGCCGGTGAAGATCAGAACAGTCGGACCTGCGATGACCACAAAGATCAGCAGTAGAAAAGCAATGCCCATATTGATGTCGGATAGGAGCTTTACGCCACCATCCATGCCGCGAATGACAGAAATCACGGCCAGACCTGTCATCGACATGATCAGAGCGATCTGCATCCAGATGGACGGCTCGAATCCGAAAAGGTAGGCTATGCCATTGGCCGCCTGTGTTGCACCGAGACCAATGGTTGTTGCGAGACCGAACAGTGTCGAAACGACAGCAAACAGATCAATAATATGTCCTGGCCAGTTCCAGACGCGCTCACCCAGGAGCGGATAAAAAGCTGACCGGATGCTGAGTGGCAGGCCCTTATTGTGTGCGAAAAAACCGAGCGCCAGACCGGCAACCGCATAAATGGCCCATGGAGCAATGCCCCAGTGAAACAGGGTTGCAGAGAAGGCAAGGCGATCAGCCTCGGGTGTGCCGACTTCAGCGGCGAGCGGTGTTCCCCATGTGCCCGCATGATAGACAAGTGGTTCGGCTGCACCCCAGAACATGAAGCCGACGCCCACGCCAGCTGCGAACAGCATGGCGATCCAGGACAGAATGCTGAAGTCTGGTGTGGCTTCGGCTCCGCCCAGGCGAATGCGGCCAAGGGGTGTAACGCATAAGGTGATAGCGAATACAGCGACGATCACCGGCGTTGCCGCAAACAGCCAGTCAAAGGTGCGAAGTGTTGATTGTTTGGCGTGACCCAAAAAGTCGCCTGCCTGATCGGGAAACATCAGTGTCAGGACTGAAAAGAGTAGAATAATTGCCGCTGAGAGAAAGAAAACCGGGTTGTGAATATCCAGTCCGAGCACTTCGACGTTGTCCTGACCGATTTCGTAGTCAGTGTCATATTCTAGTTCATGCTGTGGGATAATTGCTTCGATATCAGAACTATCTTGAACTTGATCAGTCATAAAATGTATGCGGTTTCCGGTTTATTGGCAGGGCAGAGTTGGTCTTTAGTTTTCGTGCAAGCTAACGATTTGACATTAGATTGTCGAAGGAAAACTTCCAGAAATAGTGTTGCAAAATCGAGACATATTGTTGCAGTCGATCAAATAACCTTTCCATAATCGAAATAAATAGCTACCAAGCGACCATATTGAATCGGAGAATCTGCGTTCGTCGTACTGATGCGTCGATACGAAAGATATTTCCATGAGCGAACTAACTGATTGGGGAAACCATGAATCGACTGCTACAAGGCGTGTCACTGATCGCAGTGTCCGGACTGACCATTATGGGTGCTCAGGCACAACAGGCCGAAACTGCTGGCGAGCCAGCTGCTCGTCGACTGTCTACAGTGAGCGTTACCGCCACGAAGCGTGTTGAAAGTGCACAATCCATCCCGGTAACTGTGACCGCACTGGGCGAACAGGAACTGAACGCGCTCGGCGTGAAGAATTTCAATGACTATCTCGTTCAGCTGCCTGGCGTGACCGCCGGTGGTTCGGGCCCGGGCCAGAATACCATTTATATTCGCGGTATTGCTTCGACGACGCCAAACCTGACGACTGCCGGTGTTGCAGGTCTTGCGCCAAACGTTGCTTTCTATCTCGACGAACAGCCACTCGCACAGCCTGGCCGTAACCTAGACGTCTACACAGCCGACATGGAGCGTGTTGAGGTTCTTTCTGGTCCTCAGGGTACACTTTTCGGTGCCAGCTCTCAGGCCGGTACGGTTCGCCTGATCACCAACAAGCCGGACCCGTCCGGATTTGATGCGGGCTTCAAAGCGTCGACTTCGTTCACCGAAGGCGGTGAGATGTCGAATAGTGTGGAAGCGATGATCAACCTGCCGCTTTCTGACAAGTTTGCCGTGCGTGGCGTGGTCTACACGGACCATGCTGGCGGCTATATCGACAATGTGCCAGGCACACTTGATATCACAGAGTCTGCTCGTTTCCGCCCGGCGGGAACGGTCCGTGCGAATGGCGTTCCTGTGAACTCAGCTCGTGCAGGCTTCCAGGCTGGTTCTGATCTTTCTGGCGTCAACATCATCGCTGCAGACAACACGTTGATCGCTGAAGATGATATCAACGACACGACCTATAACGGTTTCCGTCTGTCTGGTCTTTATGACTTCAATGCGGACTGGTCGCTTCTGGTATCGCATTCGCGTCAGCAGCTCGATTCTGACGGCGTATTCTTCGACGACCCGGAACTCGATGACTATGAGATTTCCCGCTATACGCAGGAGAACATCAGCGACGAATTCCACAACACAGCATGGACACTGGAAGGCCGTCTGGGCGCGCTTGAGGCGGTGTATACCGGTGCCTATACCGAGCGGACAACGGAACAGAGAACAGACTATTCAGACTATCTGTTCGTCGGTCAGTACCTGCCATATTACATCTGTGATTATGATGTGACCTATCCGACAGGTCCTGCACCTGCGGGCACATGTTACGCGCCTGAGCTTTATGTCGACTCTCTGACTGAGACAAAGGTTCAGACACACGAGCTGCGGTTCAACACGCCGCAAGAATATGATTTCCGCGCGACTTTCGGTGGCTTCTATTCTGATCTGGAGCTGGCAGAGCGTAACGACTTTACCTATCCGGGCTCTACTCAGGTTGTTTACACGGACGGAACAGTTGGCTTTGCGCCGAACTATCCGCTGACCAATCCTGACGCGACGCCAGGGCAGGTGGGTGATGAAACGCCAGGCTATTTCTCTGACCCGGGTCCGTTCCCTGCAGGCGTGATCTTCCGAAATGACGTCCTGCGAACCGACCAGCAAATGGGCGTGTTTGGTGAAGTGACATATGACTTCACTGATCAGTTCTCCGTGACGGCCGGCGCGCGCTGGTATGACATCGAAGTTGATCTGGAAGGTTCTGCGAACTCTTCTTTCTACAACCTCTTCACAGAGTCTGACCAACAGGTCTTCGGTACGAACATTTCTGCTCAGTATGCACCAAACAACGCGTTTGGAGCGCCGGATACCGCCTCTACGGATGGCATGATCTACAAGCTGACAGGTAACTGGACACCGACTGCTGACCTCCTGTTCTATGCAACATACTCAGAAGGTTTCCGTCCGGGCCTCCTGAACCGTCCGGGCGGTCGTGTGGCACCAGGTGGTGGTTACACAGTGCCGTTCGCGGTCGATACCGACGAAATCCAGAACTATGAAGCAGGTTGGAAAACCGAACTCTTCCAGAACTCTCTGCGGTTCAACGGTTCGGCGTTCTTCGTTGAAATCGAAGGTCTGCAGACCACGATTTTCGACCCGAGTATTGTGAACCTGTTCTTCTCTGACAACGCAGCGAATGCTGAGATTTTTGGTGTTGAAGGTGAATTCACCTGGGCGCCAATCTCTGTTGATGGTCTGACGCTCGCGGGTGCGTTCTCATTCCTCGATTCAGAGATTACAGAAGTGCTTCTGCCAACCAATGATGTGATCGTCGGTGAAGAGCTGGCATTTGCACCGAGCTATCAGGGCAATCTGCGCGCGCGTTATGAGTGGGACCTTTCAACTCCGATTGCTGATCAGATCCTGACCATGCACGTTATGCCTCAGGTGGTGTTCTCTGGTGACAGCCGGACAGACATCATTGAGATCAATGCGATGGATCTGGATGGCTATGCAGCGTTGAACGCGTCATTCGGTGTGACAGCGGATAGCTGGTCTGCTGAGCTGTTTGCGACGAACCTGACAAACGAACATGCTGAATTGTCTGGAAGTTTTGTCTATGACCGGGAACGCGTAACGCCAATGCGCCCTCGTACAGTTGGAATTCGTTTCTCGTACGATTTTAACTGATCTGTCAGATGAACTGACTTGATAATCCTGCGGCGCCCTGATTGGTTCGGGGCGCCGTATTACTGTCTGATAATGAGTTTTTGAATCCGCATGAGCGAACCAGGCGTAGATGATTTATCTAAAATTCGTTCGGCCATGAAAGCGGGTCAGTTTTCGGATGCGCTGAGTTATTCGGAAACGGTGCTGAACCAAGACCCGGAGCAGGCTGATGTCCTCTATATGGCGGCGGTCAGCGCACGATATCTCAAGAAAATTGACAGAGCCGAGCACTATCTGCGTCGTTTGAAAGAGGTGAGCCCGGACTTTGGTCGCGCGTTTCAGGAAGAGGGCCATCTTGCGCTCGCAACAGGTCAAACGGCGCGGGCTGTCTCTGCCTTCCGGCTGGCCGTTCGCTATAATCCGGCACTGACGGCGAGCTGGATCAAGCTCTCTGAGCTATGCGCCGCCACAGGTGATGAGAAAGGCGCACAGGAAGCGCATGCTCAATGGCAGCGCCTCACCGCTTTGCCACGCGAGCTGATTGCTGTTTTGAACCATATTCATGAAGGGCGCGTGTTAAGGGCGGAGGAGATCGTCCGGGCCTATCTGCAGAAACATCCCCGTGATGTGGAAGGCATGCGGTTGTTGGCCGACATCGGATCCCGGCTGAGCGTGCTGACGGATGCGGATTTCCTGCTTGAGACAGCAATCGAACTTGAGCCAGAAAACCTTCAGCTGCGCATTGATCATATTCAGGTGCTTCGGAAGCGACAGAAGTATGATGCGGCCAAGGCGCAGGCAGAATTCCTCTATGACAAGGATCCACAAAGTCCGCTGTTCCAATCCCTTCTGGCAATCGAGACCATGCATGCCGGAGAGATTGAGCGGTCTCTGGGCTTGTTCGAGGATGTGCTGAAAGTCTTACCAGACGATCTTGCCGCGCTGACATCGCGCGGGCACGCCATGAAGACATACGGCAAGACAGACGAAGCCATAGCGTCCTACAAGCGCGCTCTGAGCGTCTCCCCACTGCATGGTGATGCCTGGTATGCGCTGGCCAATCTGAAAACCTATGAATTTAGTGAGGCTGAACTGGACCAGATGCGGCTTGCGCTGCAATCCACCGATTTGCCGCTCATGTCGCGCATCCATATCCAGTTTGCACTCGGCAAAGCGTATGATGACCGCGGCGCATACGACGCGGCGTTTGAAGCTTATCGCGCTGGCAATGCACTGAAGAAACAACAAACTCGATATACATCGGAACAGATGGAAGCGGAGTTTGAGGCTCAGAAGCGTCACGGGACGAAAGCTCTGTTCGCAGAAAAGGCCGGTGTTGGTCATAGTGCGCCTGATCCGATCTTTATCGTTGGTTTGCCGCGCGCCGGATCTACGCTTCTGGAGCAAATTCTGGCCTCACACAGCGAGGTCGATGGGACGCTCGAGCTTCCGAATATTTTGTCTCTGGCGCATCGCCTGCGTGGCCGGAACATGCTGACAGACCGCGAACGCTATCCACGTGTGCTGCATGAAATGTCTGCAGAGGATTTCGAACGTCTGGGCGAAGAATATATCGAGACGACGCGCGTTCATCGAAGCGGCGCACCGTTTTTCACTGACAAGATGCCGAACAATTTTCGGCATATCGGGTTGATCCATCTGATCCTTCCAAATGCGAAAATCATTGATGCGCGGCGACACCCGATGGATTGCTGCTGGTCCGGTTTCAAACAGCTCTTCGCAGAGGGGCAGGAGTTCACCTATGGGCTGGAAGAAATCGGGCATTACTATCGCGGCTATGTGGATCTCATGGATCACTGGCACGCGGTGCTTCCGGAAGGCAGAATCCTGAAAGTTCAGCATGAAGATGTTCTGAATGACCTTGAAGGACAGGTTCGCCGCATTTTGGCGTATTGCAACTTGCCTTTCGAAGAAGCGTGCGTGAATTTCCATAAAACACAACGGGCTGTCCGAACCGCAAGTTCGGAGCAGGTGCGTCAGCCCATCAATACAGCAGGGCAGGAGCAGTGGCGTCCTTACGAGCCCCGGCTTGATCCCTTGAAGGCGGCTCTCGGGCCTGCACTGACTGATTTTTGATAGGTAAGTTATGAGTGAACGATCTCACGATGCCCTGATTGCTTTGCGCCAGATACAGCGCAAGGTGGAGCAATATGCCCGGACGCTGGCGAGAACAGAAGGACTGACGCCATCTCAGCTGAAGGTCTTGCAGCTCCTGACAGAGTATCCGGAGATTTCAGTTGGCTGGATCAGTGAGCAGACGCGTTTGAAGTCGGCGACAATCACCACTTTGATTGATAAGCTGGTCGAACGTGGAATGGTCAGTCGCCGTCGGTGTGACACAGACAGACGGCGGGTCTGGATCCGAATGGAGCCTTCCGGACGCACGGCTCTGGAAAAGGCACCGGATTTGCTCCAGGCGATTTTTGAACAGCGTTTCGAACAGCTGCCGGATTATCAGCAGGCCATGTTGGTTTCGTCGCTAGAGCTTGTCGTCAACATGCTTGAAGCCGGCAATATTGATGCCGCGCCTGTTTTGGAGTTCGGCGCTTTAGACGAATGAGTCTCCGAGGCTGCGACATTGCTCGGCGTGAGGTAAATCAGAGACGATTTTTTCCTACAATCGATTCACTGGATCGATTGTTATTTTTTGCATGCAAAAAAATATCGGAAAAAATGGTGCCCGGGGGCGGATTTGAACCACCGACACGCGGATTTTCAATCCGCTGCTCTACCCCTGAGCTACCCGGGCATCTGGGGTACGCTGAAAAGCGAGAGGGCTGTATAGTGGCCTAGGCTCTGCCTGTCCATCACCAATCTCATGGTTTTTCACGTTTTTTGAAATGGCAGCGGGAGCATGCTGCAACTATTGAGGTTTTCAGGACTTCTGAGCCCATAGCGTCTCGCAAACATCAGCGATTTGAGCCGTGTCTGCGATCAATTTTTCCGAGATGCGATAGGAGATCATTGCTGTGCCAGCGAGCGCAGATTGCGAGTCGGGATCGTCAGGCCAGCGCGCGCCGGAAATGCCACCTGGAGCGAGGTCGGCCAGATAGGCGCCAAATTCATCCTCGCGCCCATCCTTGAAGAGCGGGAGCCAAATCAGAAGGATTGCGTTAGGCCAACGACGCAACGCCTTAGGAACCCATTCAATCAGGGCTTCCAGATCGCCGAGTGTTTCATAGCTTGGGTCAATCAGAACAACCATTTGTTCGCGTGACCGAGGCGCCAGCGAGAGAGCGCCTCTGTAGCCGTCTGCTTTTCGCAACTGGACACGCTTGTCCGAACCGAAGTTCTTCTCTAGCGCCGCGTATTCTTTCGGATGAAGTTCAAAAAAGCCCAGGCGATCATCGGGGCGGAGGTATTTCGCAGAAATCGCCGGAGAGCCCGGATAGAACTGGAAGTCGCCTTTCTTATTGAAGCTGCGCACGCAGTCCATGTATTCGCGTAGTGGCTTGGGCACTGAAGCGAGACTGGCGATCTGGCCGATGCCTTCCGGATACTCATCACCCTTCTGGGCTTCGGCAGATGAGAGGTCATAGAGCCCGCGAGCGGCGTGCGTCTCAACATAGAAGATGGGGTTCTTCCGAGCCGTCAGATCCTTGAGGACAGTGCATAAAACAGCATGCTTCAGCACATCGGCGCGGTTTCCGGCATGATAGATGTGTTGGTAGCTGAGCATGGGATTGGGCTTTCTGAATGAGAAAAAGGCCTACCATGAGGGCAGGCCTTTCTTAAAGGGGAATTGAAGTTGAAGATCAGTCTTCGCGTGTTGCCAGATCGGCTTCACGAATAGACTCGAATTCATTGCCTTCATACCAGGTCGGCCACTCATCGGAGTTGGCAATGCGCAGTCCGACTTCATAAAGCGCAGAGATGTCTTCCACCATGCCTGACAGATCCCAGTCTGGAGAATACTCATCCTGAGGCTTGTGATAGCGGGCATTGGTGTAGTCCGCAGCTGCAGCCTGTCCGGCATCACGGCCGCCTTCGCGCATGTCATCGCCGCCGTCAGCATAAAGCATTGGCACGCCCTTTTTGGCGTAGCTGATATGGTCTGAGCGGTAGAATGAGCCAGCTTGTGGACGTGGGTCCGGTTTGACCACCCGATCCTGAGATGTGAGCACGTTTTCGAGAATGTCTTCGAGTTCAGAAGCGCCATAACCGACGACAACCATGTCTTTTGTCCGGCCAATCGGCAGTGCGCCATCCATGTTGATACCGGCGACGATCTGATTGTGCGGAACAATCGGGTTTTCGGCCATGTAAGCGGAACCGAGAAGGCCGGATTCCTCTAGTGTAACAGCGGCAAACAACACAGAGCGTTTCGGGTTCTGAGTGGCCATGGCTTCTGCAATGTCGAGCAGGGCAGAGGAGCCCGTCGCGTTATCTACTGCGCCGTTATAGATCAGATCTTCGGAGGCGAAGCTGAAATTGGCGTCCGCTGGTGTTTCGGCTTTGCCAAGGTGGTCCCAGTGCGCGACGAACAGCATGTATTCGTCAGGCGTTTCCGTACCTTCGATCATGCCGATTACGTTGCGGGATTCAGCTTGCTCGACGGTCTGGACCACGCGGCCTGAAGCCTTGAGGTCGCCCATTGGAACTGGTTTGAAGCCCGGTTGAGCCGCTGCGGCTTTCAGTTCTTCATAATTGAGACCAGCTTCCTCAAAGAGGCTTTCAGCGACGTCTTTTGTCACCCAGCCTTCGAGGACTGAACGGTTGTCGCCGCCATCAGCGCGGACGAGGTCAGCTTGTGGGCCGGTCCATGAATTTCGAACAACGTCCCATCCGTAAGCGGCTGGTGCCGTTTCGTGGATCACGATGATAGCCGTTGCGCCCTGACGACCGCCTTCTTCGTATTTATACGTCCAGCGGCCATAATACGTCATGGCATTGCCGTTGAAGAGGTCAGGATCCTGAGTGGCAAAGCCCGGGTCATTGACCAGCATGACGACTGTTTTGCCGGTGGCGTCGAAATCCTCATAGTCGTTCCAGTCATATTCCGGAGCGACCGAACCGTATCCGACGAACACGACTTCAGAGTCTTCGAAAGAGAGGTCGAGCTCTTTCTGGCGCTTGGTCCAGAACACTGTTTCTGAGCGCAGAACCAGAGGATCAGCTTCCGGATCAGACGAAATCGTCAGGCTCGAAAGAGATTCGTCGACGGACTGATTGACCATCTCAACGGTCTGGAACCATTCGCCGCTATTTCCAGGCTTCAGGCCAATGCGCTCCATTTCAGCCGCAATCCAGTCAGCAGCCTTTTCGCCATTCTCACTTGCCGGGCCGCGACCTTCATAGACGTCATCAGCCAGGATTGAGATCCGTTCAGCGAGATCTTCAGCCGTAATTTCAGGCGAAGTTTCCTCTGGCAGGGGGAGGAGAAGACCTGACGTTTCGGTTGGCGCAGTGGCTTCAGCCGTCGGTGTCGGAGTTGGTGTCGTCTCTGTCGGTGTTGGCTCGTCCTGAGCTGGAGTGCAGGCAACCAGTGCCAGAGCCAGTACAGAGGGTGCGAGGATGTGCTTCATGTAAGAAATCCTGTTTCCTGATTTGAACAAGGTCTGGCACGGTCATGCGCGCAGAGCAAGAATGGTGGGTTATTTCATCATCTTACGGACCGAGTTCGGTAGAGCGAGTGCGCCCTTGGCGATGTCTGCATTGAAATAGATTAGCTTCTCAGGCGAGACATGTGCAAAGCGTGGCGTGAGATCATTGTCGTCACTGAAAATGCCGCCGCCCCAGTCTCCTGAGATGTAAAATGGTGTAGGCATGAGGAAGGGCTTGAAATGCGTGAACAAGTCGGCGAGGCGATGATACATCATCTCCATGCCCGTCGGGTAGAACGTCGGACTGCCCAGCATCTGGCAGGTCACGCCACCTGGACGAATGGCTTTCTTGATGGCTTCGTAAAATGGTGGTTCAATCAAGGGGTTCGCGTTTTCCTGAACGCCGGCTGATTCTTCGCACACATCGGTTGAGTCGATAATGATGGCATCGAAAGCGTCAGTCTGCTCGGCGAGATAGGCTGCACCGTCGCCGATCCGGATTTCAACGCGCGGGTCCTTGAGGCCAGATGTAAGATCAGGAAGTGTTTCCTGAGACACGCGCACCACAGCTTCGTCGAGTTCCGCCAGAACAATCCGTTCAAGCCCGTCATATTTGACCAGCTCATTGACCGTTCCGCCATCGCCGCCACCAATCACGAGAACCGATTTCGGGATTTCGATACAGGCCAGAGGCAAGTGAACCATGTGCTCATGATAGACGTGATGTGTGTCTTCCGACAGCATCAACACATCGTCGATCAGCATGACTTTGCCATGGGTTTCGGTCTGCACGATCTTGATATCCTGCCATTCGGAGGTTTCGTGCGCGATGAGCTCGCCTTCGACATAGGAGCCGTAGGAGGGCGTGTGCTGGTCATCAAATCTTTGTTTGGTCATACCCGGTTCTTTATGAAGTTCGATCGTGGGATTCAAGCGGAATAGAGGGGCCTAACTGCCCGCGGGGGCGTCTGCTTCCGGGTCGCCGGGAAGGGGAATGTATTCATTCTCGTTTGGCGGCATGGCAAAGGGGGTGTCTGTCCAGTTTCCGGATATGGAGGCGCGCCAGTCGGTTTTGGCTTGTTCAATGCGTTCCGGGCTTGAAGCCACGAAATTCCATTCGATCCAGCGACGTCCGTCCATTGCACCGCCACCTGCGAGCATGACGCGAGAATCTGGGGCGATCTGAAGTTCGGGTTCTCCGCCGGTTTCGAACACAACCATTTGACCCTCATTATAACTGATCCCGTCAATGCTCATGGATCCGGTCACGACATAGGCGCAGCGTTCTTCGACCTCTTCGGGCAGGCTGAGGGCTCCACCGGTTTCTGTCTCGACAGCAGCATAGAAGATCGGATGTGGAAACTCGACCGGTGAGGCCATTCCAAAACCTTCGCCAGCAATCATTCGGATGTTCAGGCCATCCTGATTGAGCTCTGGGAGGGTGTCTGCCGGATGGTGGTCGAAACGAGGCGCGCACTCTTCATGAGATTTAGGCAAAGCCACCCAGGTTTGAATCCCATGCGCGCGGTGGCCTGCGCTTCTCAGGCATTCCGGGGAGCGTTCAGAGTGCGAGATACCTTTGCCCGCTGTCATCCAGTTGACGGCGCCGGGACGGATTTCGATTTCGGTACCAACGGTGTCACGGTGAAGCATGGCGCCCTCAAAAAGATAGGTGACTGTGGACAGGCAAACATGAGGGTGAGGGCGGACCTCGATGCCTTTTCCGGGGGGGAAGTCGACTGGTCCCATATGATCAAAGAAGATGAACGGCCCGACCATTTTGAGTTTGGAGCTCGGCAGAACACGTCTCACCGTCATTTCCCCAAGGTCTTTTTCTTTCGGAGTAAGAACAAGTTTGATGCCCGCTGCCATGTCACAATATCCTGTTTAAACTGAGTGCGAGACTTAGATTGTGATTCTGCAACAAAATTGCCAACCCATATTGCCTGATGACCAGACCTGTTGAAGCTGAAGACCTGATTGCGGAGATGAGGGCCTGCAGGATTTGTGCGACAGCGCCAAATCCGCTGCCACATGAACCGCGACCGGTGTTTCAGTTGAACCCTGAAGCGAGGATATTGGTTTGCGGGCAGGCGCCCGGCAATCTGGTAAATCAGACAGGACGCCCGTTTACAGACCCGTCTGGTGAGCGGCTGCGCGACTGGATGGGGATCGGTTCGGATGTCTTTTATGATGACACGCAGCTTGCAATCCTGCCGATGGGGTTCTGTTTTCCGGGCTACACTGCCAAAGGTGCGGACAAACCGCCCCGAAAAGAATGTGCTCCCGCATGGCGTAAGCAAGCGCTCACAATTTTGCCGCAAATACAACTGACCCTGCTCATTGGTGGGTATGCTCAGAAATGGCATCTGGAGGATAGATTTGCGGGAAAAGTTACAGAAACGGTTGAGAACTGGCGGGATTTTGCGCCAGATGTTTTTGTGTTGCCCCACCCCAGCTGGCGGAACAATGCGTGGATCAAGAGGCATGAATGGTTCGAAGACGAGCTCATACCCGAACTCAGACGCTGTGTGCGTATGGCACTTTCCTGATACTCGGCTGTCTGGTCCTGCTGTTTTCAGGATGCGCTATGCCTAAAGTTCACCCGTATCCGGAAGCACGGATCAGTACGCCGGAATTCAGGCCATCCGACAATGCGTTCATTTCGTTTGACGGTTCACCGCTTGGGCTGACCGTCTGGGGACTGGACGTCACAGACCCTGACTATGTGGTAGTCGGTGTTCACGGCATGAATGACTATGCCATGGCGTTTCACATGGCGGCGCCGTACTGGGCGGAGCGCGGTGTTCGGACATATGCCTATGATCAGCGTGGTTTTGGGCGCTCGCCGGGGCGCGGTATCTGGCCAGATGAAGACGCCATGCGCGAAGACTTGAGAACGGCTGTTGCTGTTGCCCGGCGTGATCATCCGAATGCAGTTATATCCGTCGTCGGTATCTCCATGGGAGCGGCCGTGGCCATGTCGGTCTACGGCACAGACGACCATCTAGATGTGGACAGACTGATTTTATCTGGTCCGGGATTACGCGGCTGGAATGCCATTCCGCTGTATCAACAGCTCGCCCTTCGGATATCAGCGCATGTTCGTCCGGGATGGATTGTTGTTCCGCCAAAGGGGCTGGTGAAAATTGAACCCTCAGACAATGTGGAAATGCTGCGCCGCACCTGGTCAGACCCATTGATGCAGCGCGACAATCGGATCGATCAGATTCATGGTGTCGTGTCCGTGATGAATGCGGCGCACAAAGCTGCACCCTATCTGCCTGACAACACGCTTTTTCTTTATGGCGCGCGGGATATCGTCATTCCTGAAAAAGGCGTTCGCCAGACAAGCAAGCGTCTGCCGGACCATGTCCGGACTGCCTATTATGAGGCGGGGTATCACATGCTGATGCGAGATTTACAGGCCGAGAATGTCTGGATGGATGCACTCGAATTCATGCGTGAGCCGACATCCGATCTCCCTTCTGGCGCATCAGAACTCCCCTGGTTGGAGAAATCACGGTAAACAGAAGTTTAGTGTTAACGATTCTCCTCTAGTCTGATGGCTGTTTTGATGCCCAGCAGAGCCAAGATCCATGGTGGCAGCCCTGAAGAAACTCACCGGCGGAGATTTGTCAGGCCGCTTTTCTGCCTGGTGGAACGGCAAGGACTACAAACCTGCGCCGGATTCTGAACCGGCCAAGCCAGCTGAATCGCCAAAACCAAAGCCATCTCTGAAATCTGTTGCGCCCAGTGAGGGAAGCAAGCCCGGGGCGACAGCATCCTCTACGCGCATTGCGGCGCTTGAAGCCTTGTGGGGTGAGGGGAAGTTTAGTCCCGGCGGCTCGGAACTTTATAACCGCATCACTGAAATTCTGCCCGAAATTGCCACAGATGAGTCTGCACAGTTTGGCGTTCTGAATTCAGATCCAGCATGGACATCGCATCTGATGGGAGCGCTGGGGTGTTCGGCCGTTATCGGAGAATGGCGTCAGCCAGTGTTGAAACGTTTCAGGGAAGCGTTTCCAGACTTTGACGCCGTGAATGGGGATCTTGACCGCCCTGCATTTGAGCCCGGATCACTGAAATTGCTTTTCAGTCAGGATGCGTTCGCATTCGCGGATCATAAATCGGGTCTTGCGGTGAGAGCGCTTCGTAGCCTGGCACCCGGCGGATATTGGATTGTTCTGGACACGGTACGTGGCACGGCGAAGGGTGATCTGGCCCCGGCATTTGCGTCCGCCTGGGCGGAGCCACAACTACCGATCAATGACGAGATCGTCGAAATGTGTGAGGCGGCTGGCTTCACGCAGTCGCGTGACGAAGAAGATGTGTCTGGTGATCTGGTTCAGGCATGCAGATATTCGCTGGACCGTTTTGGAGATGAGCTTGAAGACAGATTGTCCGGCCCTCTGAAACTGGTGAATAAGGCCGTCTTCATGAATGAGCTCGCCTGGGAAGCTGAAAGCTGGAAATGGCGTCAGCGCGCATATGCTGGCGATCTGATTCACTGCAAGATGTGGCGGTTTCGAAAACCCGAAGCCTGATGTGGGCGGAAAAATCTGCTAATGGGGCTTGAGTAAGAGGCAAATAGCTGCAAAAGCGCGTCAATTAGAGCCATAAATTTCCACAGAGGCAGTCATGTTTGATCTCCCGTCATTTGATGCGCATGAAGGTGTGCACGCGTTCCACGATGAAGCGACGGGGCTTCGGGCGATTATTGCCATTCATTCGACCGCGCTTGGACCAGCCGCTGGCGGGTGCCGTATGTGGGATTATGCAGACAGTCAGCTCATGATGCGCGACGCGTTGCGTTTGTCACAGGGCATGTCATTCAAGAATGCCATGGCTGATCTCCCGCTTGGTGGTGGGAAGGCTGTCATCTGGGGAAACTCCAAAACGGACAAGACGCCAGACCTGTTTCGGGCGTTTGGCCGCGCCATCGAAAGCCTGCAGGGCAAATACTGGACGGCAGAAGATGTCGGCTTGTCGCCGAAAGATCTGGCCTATAGCCGCGAAGAAACGCGTTACGTGGCCGGGTTGGACGAAGGGCAGGCGGCAAGTGGAGATCCGTCACCTGTCACCGCTGAAGGCGTGTATCGGGGTATCCGAGCTGCGGTGAATGTGGTCTTCGGATCGGACGATCTGGATGGCCGGACCGTGGCGGTTCAGGGCGTCGGGCATGTTGGCGCCGATGTGGTCCGGAAACTCTGCGCTGCTGGGGCCGAGGTGATGATCGCTGATATTGCTGAGCAGGAACTGCGAGCGCTCAGTGATGAGACCGGCGCGAAGATTGTTCCTACTGACGAGATTCTCTTCCAGAATGTCGATGTTGTGTCGCCGAATGCGTTGGGTGGCATTATTAATGAAGTGAGCATTGGCAAGCTGAACTGTCAGATTGTTGCCGGAGGGGCAAATAATCAGCTCTATGCCCCAGACATGGGAGATGCGCTGCATCAGCGCGGAATTCTCTATGCGCCCGATTACGTCATCAATGGCGGCGGCATCATCAACGTCGCCGCAGAGATTTCAGGCAATTACGACCGCAGCTGGGTTGATGCCAAACTGGACCGGCTGGGTGAGACTTTGAAAGAGGTGTTTGACCGGTCGAAGCAATCTGACATCGCCACGAACCGCATCGCAGACGATATGGCACGTAGCCGGATCGCGGCTGCCAAAGGCTGAGTCTCAAACTAAACGTGTACATTATTTAATGCGCTAAGCTGCGTTTCAGCGCAGTTATTCACAGTGTGACCTCTGTCCGGTCGTAGAAACTTCATGTGAACATGATAGCAGGTGCACTGTTTCACAGGACGAGATTCGTGTCAGAAGTCATTGTTCATGTCGCAGTAGGCGACGCGCAAATCGAAGACCGCTTCATCGCAACGATGGATGAGTTCACGCGCACCCAGGCTCCGGGTGACCGAGACGCATTTCACGAAAACGAGCTGCCGCTCATCATCGTGAAAACGCTATATGGCGGCCAAAGAATCCGAAAAGCGATTACGTTTCAGGATAAGAAAACAGCAACCGAATTCCTGTCTCTTTGGCGTCAGCGGCAAATGCCTGGCAACTAGGCAGGTTTTTGGCCTCTTTTGCTGAATTTCCGCGCAAACCTTATTCGTGATAATCTTGGCGATGTCATTTTTGATTCGGAGCGGATTTTGAATCGGACGTTTGCCAGACATTCAGACGATATACAGACGGTTGAGCTTCAGAATGCGCTCAAGCCGAAATTTGGTCTGCGTCTGGCGGTAATTGAAGACAATCTGTCAGACTTCAGGATTCTGTCGCACCAGATGACGCAATCCGATCTGTTGGACGCCGAACTCGACCATTTTGATTCTGTGGATGCTTTCCTGAAAATGGGGCGACATGACAGCTATGACGTTATCGTGCTCGACCGGTTCATTCAGAGCGCCGGCCTGACTGAAGGGCGTATCCGGGATATCAAATACCACAACCCCAAGGCCGGTATCGTTATGTATACCGGGTCCAGCACACCATCCTTACGGGGGTCTGCAGTTCATGAGGGCGCGATGCTGGTGGTCGAAAAAGGCACGCTTTCTGTTGCTGATCTGGAATTGTTGTTTCTAACTGCAGCCAGATTTGGCGCGAAGGTTTCGAACTAAATGTCGCTAATAGCGACGAGCTATATCTACAAGAGACTGTGAACTATCGGAGCGGTTTTCAACTGGACTTCGTGAGAGTTCACTATAAGTGTGTCCCCGAAGAAAACATTGGCCTTTAACATGCGTCAGACGCTTCGGTGTATTGTCGCCAATAAGATAAAAGGCCGCAACTCGTCGGGAAGGATGTCTCCATGAATCTCATTTCAGAACCAACTGAGGATCAGCTGGCCATTCAGGAAGCAGTCGCGCGGACGTGTTCTCAGTTCACAGATGAATACTGGCATGACATTGATGTATCAGGTGACTGGCCAGAAGAGTTCACCAAGGCCATGGCAGACGGTGGATGGCTTGGTGTGGCCATGCCTGAAGAAGTCGGTGGTGCAGGGCTTGGCCTGACGGAAGCATCAATTGTGATGCATACTGTGGCCCGGTCGGGCGCTGGCTTTTCAGGTGCCTCGGCAATCCACCTCAACATTTTCGGACCGAAGCCGCTCGAGATTTTCGGGTCTGACGAACAGCGCAATGTCCATCTGCCAAAAATCATCTCCGGTGAACAGAAAATGTGTTTCGCGGTGACGGAACCCAATTCTGGTCTGGATACCTCTAACCTTGAGTCGCGTGCCGTGAAGACGGATGGCGGATACATGTTGTCCGGTCGCAAAATCTGGACAACTGGCGCTCAGCGTGCGGACAAGATTCTGATTATCGCGCGGACCACACCGAAAGAGGATGTTGCCAAGCCTTATCTCGGCCTTTCTTTGTTCTACACGGACTTCGACAAAGTGAAGGCAGGCGCTAAGCCTATTCCCAAAATGGGCCGTAAGGCTGTCGAGTGTAACATGCTCTACTTCGACGATTATTTCATTCCGGAAGAAGACCTGATCGGTGAAGAAGGCCAGGGGTTCAAATACCTTCTGCATGGTCTGAACCCTGAGCGTGTCTTGTTTGCCGTAGAGGCTATTGGTCTCGGTCAGGCGGCTTTGGCGAAGGCTGCCCAGTATGCACAAGAGCGTGTGGTTTTCGGACGCGCGATCGGCCAGAATCAGGGCATTGCGCATCCGTTGGCAAAAAGCTGGGCGGAATTGGAAGCGGCTGAACTGATGGCCTATAAGGCGGCGTCGAAGTTCGATCAGAAGCTTGATTGTGGCGCCGAAGCGAATGCTGCCAAATATCTTGGTGCTGAAGCCGGCTTCAAAGCCTGTGAGACTGCGGTGCTGACCCATGGCGGCATGGGCTATGCGCGTGAATATCACGTCGAGCGCTATATGCGTGAAGCCATGATCGCCCGAATAGCGCCGGTCAGCCGGGAGATGATTCTCAACTACATTTCAGAACGTGTGCTTGAGCTGCCTAAAACCTATTAGGTGTCCGGTAGGGCATTTTCTGCCGATCTGATTCAAGGTTGGTGTGGTTAGTGGTTCACTTTGGAAGCAATCCGCATTAATGAGCCTGTTCAACTCGAACAGAGAGATCAGATTTGTCTGCACAGACCCAGATCCGCCGCAAAACCGTGAAAGATATTTCCCGCGCCAAAGGTGGGGAGCCGCTTGTTTGCCTGACGGCCTATGACGCACCGCGTGCAGCACTTCTTGACCCTTTCTGTGACCTGCTTCTGGTTGGTGACAGTGTTGGTATGGTTGTGCACGGTCTTCCCTCGACTGTCGGCGTGACCATGGAGATGATGATCTTGCATGGGCAGGCGGTCATGCGCGGTTCTGAAGCGGCATTTGTTGTCGTGGATATGCCGTTTGGCTCTTATGAGGCCAGTCCGGTGCAAGCCTATGAAAACGCGTCTCGCCTTATGAAGGAAACGGGCTGTCAGGCCGTCAAAATCGAGAGCGGTGAATATGCGGGCGAGATCGTCAAGTTTCTGGTCGATCGCGGCATTCCGGTTCTCGGCCATGTCGGCTTGCGTCCTCAGGCCATCAATGTCGATGGCGGCTTTCGAGCGAAAGGTCGCACGAGCGATGAACGTGACCGGGTCATCCGTGAGGCGAAAGCGGCCGAGGAGGGCGGGGCTCTGGCGATTGTGGTCGAAGGTGTTGCCGAAGATCTTGCGCGGGAAATCACTGCGGCGGTGTCGGTCCCGACGATTGGTATTGGCGCGAGTTCAGCCTGTGATGGTCAGATTCTCGTGACAGAGGACATGTTGGGGCTTTTTGACTGGACGCCGAAGTTCGTAAGGCGTTACGGCAATGTCAAAGGCGAGATCACCAAGGCGGTTGAAAGCTATGCAGCCGAGGTTCGGTCTCGTGAATTTCCAGGTAAAGATGAGACCTATGCGCTCAAACCTGAAAAACATTAAAGAATCTGTTCGTTGCTGGTGAACGTCGGAACGGCTAAGGTTCGGCAGAAATCTGATTTGGTCAGGGTATTCGTGTGAGTGATATTTTTGAGGAAGTTGATGAGAGCCTGGCACAGGACAAGATGGCCAAGCTCTGGAGCCAGTGGCGCTATGTGATCTATACGGTCATAGCGGCAATTGTGCTGGGTGTTGGCGGCTGGGAAATTTATAACTGGCAGTCCGACAATTCTCAGAAAGCTTCAGCAGATCAGTTCTATTCCGCTCAGCAGGCACTGGAAGCGAATGACTATGTCGCTGCTGATGCGCTGTTGAGCAATATTCAGCAGTCTGACGATCCGTTCTCTTCTCTCGCTGGCCACTTGCTCGCCTATAGCCGTTTTGTTGGCATGGGCGACCGCGCAGGGGCTATTGGTGCGTTGGAGGAAACTGGTTCGGATGACGGTGTGTTCGGCCAGGCAGCGCTTATGAAAGCGGCATACCTGAAGTCGGGCGACATGCAGACTGCAGAACTTGAAGCCTATCTTGCGCCGATCACTGAGAACGCTGAGTCGCCTTATGCAGACCTTGCCAAGGAACTTATTGCAGCTCGCGCATTCCAGCTAGGTGACATTGAAGATGCACAGCGCCGGTTCAACCGCATTGCTGTGTCGCTGGATGCCAGCGATGCAACCAAGGAACGCGCGGAACAGGCACTTTCGGCCATTCAGGCCGTGAAACAATCGCAGGGGACTGCACAATGAATATCTACACAAAATTTGGCGCCCTGACGGTTTCGCTCGCTCTTCTCGCGTCCTGTTCTACACTGGGCAGCATGAACCCGTTCCAGGGAAATGGGGATGATGACGAAGAAGCAGACAAGGCAGGCCGAATTGCCATGGTGTCTGCGGATTCGGTTCTGCAACCTGATCCAGACCTTGTGGCGACAGCTATTGTTTTGCCTGACGCGCGTGTTGTTGACGGATGGCCACAAGCCGGACGGGTCTCCAACAAAGCCCCCGGGCACGTGATTGCGGGTCAGAATTTCGACGTCGACTGGCGCTGGGGCGGTGCTTCCGGAACCGACAAAAATCGCGCTCTCTCTGTGCCACCGATTGCGGCGAATGGCGCAATCTATGTGTTTGATGCAGAGCAGACCATTTATGCTGTCGACGCGACCACCGGCAAAACCCGTTGGAAAAAAGAATTGTCTTCAGGAAATGATCGTGACCGACGCGCTTTTGGCGGTGGCATGGCCATCGAAGGCGATAAGCTGATCGTCGCTTCTGGATTTGGTTTCGTTGCCGCACTCGACGCGAGCAATGGATCGGAAATCTGGAAGCGTGTCACCGAGGCTCCGATGACCGGTTCGCCAGCTATCAATGATGGCCGCGTGTTTATCGTGTCCAACAATAACGAGTTCACCGTTCTGTCGCTTGATGATGGAACGATTGAATGGACTGACCAGGCAATTGCCGAATCAGCGCGCGTTTTGTCGTCGCCAAGCCCTGCGGCAATCGACGAGATTGTCGTGGCGCCGTATTCTTCCGGCGAGGTGATTGCGTATCTGCCATCGAACGGTCGTCGTCTGTGGACCGACTCTCTCACGCGCGCGGGGCGCTTTACCCCGATTTCCGCAATCAATGACATTGCGTCTCGCCCGGTGCTTGCCGCGGGTCTGGTGTTTGCCAGCAGCCAGTCAGGCGTGCTGGCCGCGATTGATGGTCGTTCGGGCAACCGTATCTGGGCGCTGCCATTCGGCACGACGCAGGCACCCTTCATTTCCGGTGAGTTCCTGTTTGCCGTTGGCGTGGATGGGCAGTTGATCTGCGTTGAGGCGGTTTCCGGCAAGGTTGTCTGGGTGCAGCAGCTCCAGAATTTTGAGAATATGGAAAAGAAGAAAAACCGCATCAGCTATGCGGGCCCGATTCTGGCATCCAACAAGTTGGTCACCGTATCCTCTGATGGCCGGTTGTCGGCCTATTCACCTCAAACCGGTGAACTGCTTCAGGAAGAACAACTCGTTCGCACGGGTCGGTTCGGGGCAGATGCCGGGTTCTTTATTGAACCAATTGCGTATGATGGTCGCCTGATCCTGCTGGCGGACAACGGTACGCTGTTTTCTGTTAGGTAGGCTCATGCCTCTGAAAGTGGCTATTGTCGGCCGCCCCAATGTTGGAAAATCAACGCTGTTCAATCGTTTGGCTGGACAGCGATTGGCTATTGTGGACGACCAGCCCGGTGTGACGCGCGACCGCCGGGAAACTCCCGCTGAATTGGCAGGTATGAAGCTGACGCTGATTGACACGCCGGGATATGAAAACGTGCGCGATACGTCTCTTGAATCGCGTATGCGCGAACAGACTGAGCGCGCGATTCAGGAAGCAGAACTGACGCTTTTTATCGTTGATGCACGCGCCGGCGTGACGCCTTTGGATGAACATTTTGCCGAGCTCTTGCGACGTGCTGGTAAGCCTGTTGTGCTGGCTGCAAACAAGTGCGAAGGCAAAATCGGCGAAGAGGGGCTTTATGAGGCGTTCGGACTGGGCTTTGGCGAACCTGTTGCGCTGTCGGCGGAACACGGCGAGGGGCTTGCTGAGCTTTATACCGCTATTGTCAGGGCCGTCCCAGGAGTAGAAGACCGCGAGGAAGACATCATTGAAGCGCCTGAGGCGTTTGATCCTGACGCCGAAGAACCGCCGGAACTTCCGCGAACGGCACGTCTGATTATTGTCGGACGACCGAATGCGGGCAAATCGACCCTGATCAACTCGCTGCTCGAGTCTGATCGACTGCTGACTGGGCCTGAAGCCGGGATTACACGCGACTCCATCGAAGTGGCGTGGGAATATGAAGGACGAGAGATCAAGCTTGTTGACACAGCTGGCTTGCGTAAGCGCGCCAAGGTGCATGAAACGCTCGAGAAAATGTCCACCATGGACACTGTCCGTTCGATCCGTTTTGCCGACATCGTCGCGCTGGTTATGGATGCGCGTGATGCCTTTGAGAAGCAGGATTTGCAGATCGCCGACCTGGTCGTCCGAGAGGGACGCGGAATCGTCTTTGTGCTCTCAAAATGGGATCTGGTGGACAATCCGGATGCCGCGGCAAAAGAGCTGCGAGAGCGCGCAAAGCGCCTTCTTCCCAATGCCGGTGGTGCGCCGTTGGTCTTTCTGTCGGGGCTGACAGGAAAACGTACAGACCGCTTGATGCCGGCTGTCATGTCGACCTTCGAGGACTGGAATGCGCGGGTTAAGACGCGGGATCTCAATGACTGGCTCAAACATGTTGTCGAACGCCATCCTCCGCCATCCGTGCATGGACGGCCGATCAAGTGCAAATATATGAGCCAGATCAAGACAAGACCGCCGACTTTCGTGCTGATGGCCAATCGGGGTGAGCACATGCCGGAATCCTATAAACGGTATCTCATCAACGGTTTGCGGGAGGCATTTGATCTGCCCGGTATTCCGATAAGGCTGTATGTGCGGCAGGGCGCTAACCCCTACGCGAATAAGTCCTGACAGAGGGTAATCTAGGCTGATCTTTCTCTTGCAATTCGCGAATTGAATCTTTAGAAAGCGCCTTCTTCCAATGTGCCGCCTTAGCTCAGTCGGTTAGAGCGCTAGATTGTGGATCTAGAGGTCCCCCGTTCGAACCGGGGAGGCGGTACCACTCTCCCCGGTTACTCAAATTGCCCTTAGGCGATCAGCAAGCTGTCTTGATCGAAATAGGACTGACCGACTAAATCATGTCGGAAGCTTTCGTCTGAAAGGTCGACTTGAGGGCGCGAAAACGCTTCATTCATTGGATCAATGGATTGATTACTGACTGAGGCGACACCAAGCACTGAAGACAGGTTCAGTGTATCAAGCCCATTCGGACTAATCACGTCAGCACCGTTGAGCACAGCGGCGAGTGCGATTGGGTTCCCATTGCCGCCCGGCAAAATAGAAAACGCGCCCGTGACATTGTGCGATACCAGTATGTCGTCATTCCCATCACCGTCATAATCGGCGATATCTTTTACCGTTTGACCGGACATATCCGTCACTGGAGCAAAAGATTGCAACGCACCGGAAAATACGATGCGCCCGTTGTCGTTTGGCAGACGAAAGAGAATATCATCGTCGCCGTCACCGTTGAAATCGCCGATTGCTTCGAGTTCGTATGCGACGAAATCCAGAATGTTCTGAACCGTCAGACCGTTGGTTAGTGTACTATAGCTGTTGGTGAGATCATTGCGGACCAGAGCGTCGAGTTTTCCATCATTGTCAAAGTCACCTGTCGCGATGACCGTTTCATCCTGAAATCCAATAAGGGACTGAGTTGCGAGAGGTGCGGCTTCATCGCCCTCAAGAATGTAGAGCCGACTATTATTGCTGTTCTCTGTCAGTACATCGTCGAGCCCGTCTCCATTGAAGTCTCCGATGGCTTTGGCGTCGAAGTTTGCTTTTCGAATAAGTGTCGGACCATCAACAGCGTTGTAAATCCGATGATAGCTGACACCGAAATCAGCCCGAAGCAGGGCGTCTTCGATGCCGTCCCCATCAAAATCGCCAAATCCGATCAGTGAATGATCAGATGTTCCGGCATTGGTCCGAACGGTCAATTCTTCGTCGTAGAGATAAATCGTTTTGTTGTTGGGGTTTGTCGATTTTGAAAGCGCTTCGTCCGCACCATCGCCATCGAGATCTGCGAAGCCAATAATTGTCTGATTGACGTCCGGGATGACCACAGAGTTTGAATTTTCAGCATCGTATTGGATTGCGAAATAACCCGCAGGTGTTTTGACAACATGGTCCAGAATGCCGTCTGCATTCAAATCTGCGAACCCGTAGGATTCGTGGTTCGGGCGACCTTCGTTAGAAGGTGGGAGAGCGCTGGCCGGATCATCCTGACGATAGAAATTCCCACCGGACGCCAGTTGGAATAAGATGTCAGAAGTCCCGTTTGCCCCGAAATCGCGGAAAGACGACATTGTGATTTCGTTCGGGTTTCCGGTGAACTCCGCCTGACCAAGGATGGTAAAGCTTTCATCCGCGATCATATCGCCATTAAAGTCTGCATAAAAAACTGTGTTGGCACCGACGTGTTGATAGCGGAGTTCATAGAAACCGCCCGTAAATGCAGCTTTTCCGATGAAGCTGGTATAGTCAGTCTGAAGTGTGTCAGAAATCGAAAAGTCTGTAATGACGTCGCCATCAACCTGACCACGACGCTGGACGAAGATGTCGTCACCAAAGCCGCCAGTCATCGTATCTGATCCATAACCGCCGCGGATGAGATCATCGCCGCCACCTGCGTCGATTTCGTCATCACCGTCGCTGGCATAGATGGTGTCATCGCCTGATGTGCCGGTTATAACATCCGCAGAAAACGTGCCGTAGAAGGTCTGGCCTGACTGTGGCGCCCAGACGCCAAGAATGGTGAAAGTGTCTTCGTTTGACTCATAAGTGCCATCGCCGTCGTTATCGACATAGAAGATGGTATCACCGTTCTGGTACACATAACGGACTTCCCAGGCACGACCGGTAAACTCGCCTTGACCGGCGAAGTAGTCATAATTGAGTTGGAGTGTATCGGCTGCTGTAAAGTCAGTGATGACGTCCCCGTCTGAATGATACTTGTTCATGATAAAGGTATCAGAACCGCGTCCGCCAGTGAGAGTATCACCATAATCACCGCCATCAATGACGTCATTTCCGTCGCCAGCGTGGATCGTGTCGCTATATGATAGTCCGTTCAGAGTGTCGTCGCCGATTGTTCCAAAAAGCAGGTCAGAACGGCTTGTTCCTGTAATGGTGCGACCATTGAAATCGACGTCGAACACAAAATCCGAAGCAGAAAGTTGCGCGAGTGTGACGCCTGAGAGCGTGATGCTTTCTGTGCTGTAGCCATAGAAAGTGTCAATCAACACACCCTGAGACGTGTCTGACATATAAGGTAAAAGCTGAGTGATATCAGATATGAACAGAGCAGAGAGATCGATTTTGTCGACGCCAACAGTGAAGTCCCGGATGATATCATTGCCGAAGTTTCGCGTTTGAAAATCGAAGGT